>JASLNQ010000220.1 GCA_030745955.1 Dehalococcoidia bacterium
TGTCCACGCCGCCGGACCATCGAACCGGCCGGCAGTCTGTTCGGCTTCCTGCTTGCTCAGGCCAAACGCCGCCACAGCAAGCAGGTCTTCAACGGCGTCCGATACCGGGGCATCAAGTGCCTCCAGCGACCTCGATCCGATCCGCAGACCCGGACTAATCGCCCCGAGCAATCCCAATTCCTCCGACATGCGCAGCATCTCAACCCGTGCCGGTTCTCCCAGCATCAGTTCAAATTCATTGCGCACACGCGCCCCACTCAGCCGATCGATATTTTTCAACGATTCGGAAATCAAATCGACGGTCCGGGAATCGATCGAAAAACCAAGCCTGGCCGCGTAACGGACAGCCCTGAACATGCGGGTCGGGTCATCCCTGAAGCTCGCATCGTGCAGTACCCGGATCCGCCTGCGAAGGATGTCGCCGAACCCGTTCGATGGATCAACCAGGTTCCCCCAGTCAGTTCCCGTCAGTGAGACGGCCATCGAGTTGACCGGGAAGTCGCGCCGTGCAAGGTCGTCCTCAATCGATGACGACACCACTTCGGGGAGCGCTGCCGGTTCCGGGTAGGTTTCTGACCGGGCCGTAACGACGTCTATCGTCGACGTGTCATCACCAAGCTTGAACGTCATGAACTGCGATTCAACCGGCTCGCCCATCCCCAGCCTGGCCGCCAGCGCTCTCGAAAACGCGCCCGCATCGCCAACAACCGAAATGTCCACGTCGCCCGGCGTGCGGTCCAGGACCAGGTCGCGCACAACGCCACCGACCACGTAAACACCGCTTATCGAACCCAGAATCGCAGCGTCACTCGAAATTTCGCGGCACAACTCAAATATCCGTCGGTGTTCGACGGTCGTTTTCGAAGCAAGGAGTTGCGCTAAGTTCGGCAAATCGAGATATCCGGTGGCTACTTTTGAATACTATGCACAAATACCGATTCTTTGTCTGAACGATTCGATGTTCCATTGCTAGAATCTGGGCGAGAACGTGAGGAACTAGCGAAAGTTACTGGAAAACATGCCAACCGACATGCCGATTAAACTCGACATCTTTATCGACTACACCTGACCGTGGGTCAGACAGGCCGGCATGTGGCTGGCCACGGTGAAAGAAGAGCTGGGCGACGATCTCGAGATCAACTGGCGCAGCTTTGCCCTGGAACAGGTTAACTCCAAAGAGGGTGACGACTGGAAAGCCTGGGAACAGGGCGACGACTACACGAGCCGGGGCCTCTGGGCGCTGCGCGGTGGTATTGCAGCCAGGGCCCAGGGAACGCAGGCACACAACGCCTACATGGAGCAGATCCTTTACGTCAAACACGTCGAACGTGAAGACATTCGGTCGCGTGAATCAGTGCTCGCGGTCGCTGATGCGGCCGGGCTGGACGTACCCGGTTTCAGGGCGTTGCTGGACGACCCGGCAACCCTGCAGGCGATCGGCGACGATCACGAGTCGGCCATCGAGCTGGGAGTGTTCGGGACCCCGACTTTCGTGTTTGAAGATGGCACATCGGCGTTTCTGAAGATGTTCACACCGCCCGAAGACGAAGCGATGGGTGCATTTGACGACTTCATGGGTATTGCGAGCAGCCGAAAGTATTTCGGTGAACTCAAGCGCCCGCAGCCTCCGTGGCCACGAGATGCAAGAGGCTAGCCACCGTTGCCGATAAGCCCACTGGGAACTGAACAACTCGATGCGGCGCAAGCCGCACTGGGCACTAAGTTCAACGATCAAACCGTGCTTGCGCTGGCACTTACACACCAGTCGTATGTAAACGAGCACCCGACGATGGACAAACCAGGCGCTGGCACCGGTTATGGGGCGTCTTCCGGGGCCAGTCCACTCATCGGCTCCGGGGTGGGCTCGAACGAGCGACTCGAATTCCTGGGCGATTCGATCATTGGCATGGCCGTGGCCGACCGTATGTTTTCCGAGGCGCCCGACCTACACGAAGGCGACCTCACGGTCAGGCGCTCACAGGTCGTGCGCCGGGAAACACTGGCCGCAGTATCCCGGACCATCGGACTGGGCCAGTGGCTGGTCATGGGAAAGGGTGAGGAGGCTGCCGGGGGCGCCGAGCGTACATCGAACCTGGCCGACGCTTTCGAAGCGGTGGTCGGAGCGGTATTCGTCGACCGTGGCTACCGCCAGACCCGGGCATTCGTAAACAGGTGGCTCGGCGTCCATATCGACGAAGCGCTCGACACCGAGACCCGCAAGGACCCGAAATCGCTCTTGCAGGAGTACCTGCAGGCAAACGGTGATCGGCCCCCGCGGTACAGGCTGGTATCGGAATCCGGCCCACACGGCGATATCGTATTCACAATGGAAGTGGTCATCGGTTCCGAATCCACGGCGTCCGGTTCAGGATCACGGAAGATCGATGCCGAGCGCGAAGCAGCCCGCAAAGCGCTGGCGCAACTCAAATCGGCCGCAAGCACCGATTAGCGGACGCCGAGGCCCGCCACTATTCAAGTAGCAGGCAATCACAGGCCACCAGGGAGAATCGACACTGTTCGGGGTATTCAAAAAGAAAGAGCGGACCGCCGAGAGCTCGGTGAAAACCGGATCGGCCTGGAAGAGCCGCCTCGGGGGACTGTTCAGCAGGTCCAGCATCGACGACGACTTCTGGGACGACCTTGAAGAAGCACTCGTGGTATCCGACGTCGGCATAAATACCGCAATGGACCTGGTAGACCGGCTCCGCACCGTGGTCGACGAAGAATCGCTGAAAGCACCCGAGCAGGTCAGGGTGAGTATGCGGTCGCACATTTCTGAAATGCTGGCCGATTCCTCCGGTGTCGATCCCTTCCCGGAAGGCGAACCGGTCGTGGTGCTCGTGGTCGGTGTCAACGGCGCCGGCAAGACAACCTCAATCGCAAAACTGGTGCAGATCGCCAGAGGTGAGGGTCGCAGCGTGATGCTCGCCGCTGCCGATACTTTCCGGGCTGGCGCGATCGAACAGATCAAGATCTGGGGCGACAGGCTCGGTGTCCCCGTAATTTCCCAGCAGGCGGGTGGCGATCCGGGAGCAGTCGCTTTTGATGCCATGAACGCCGCACGCGCCCGGGGGATCGACCTGCTGATCATCGACACCGCCGGCCGCCTCCACACGACACACAACCTGATGGAGGAACTCCGAAAAGTACGTGGCATCGTAGAAAAGAACAGCGAGGGTTTCACCCAACGTGTTCTACTGGTGATCGACGGCACTACGGGTCAGAACGGGTTGATGCAGGCAAAATCGTTCACCGAGGCAGTCCAGTGCAACGGGGTGTTCCTGACCAAGCTGGACGGGACCGCCAGAGGCGGTGTAGCGCTGGCAATAGCAGGGGAGTTGGGATTGCCGATCTGGTTCATTGGGACCGGGGAAAAGGCTACTGATATGTCGGCGTTCGATGCCGGGGCGTTTGCCGAAGCCGTGCTGCCCGATCCCGTAGCCTAGCCCGCCGTTCTCCGTCACACTCCAACGTCACAGCAAATCCACTCACTACATGCTGCAAGCCATCGCAACCCTCCTAACGGTCGAGCTGATTGGCCTTGCCGCGTTCCCGCTGGTCGCCCGGGCGTTCCCGGTCCTCGCCGACCGTGGCTGGGCCATTTCGAAGCCGGTCGGCATGCTCGCAATAGCCACCGGGGTGTGGCTCATCACTTACACCCGGCTGATGCCGAACACACCGCTCACGTGGTGGGTATTTCTGGGCCTTCTAATGCTGGGCAGCCTGTGGGCGCTGACGTCCGGCCGGAACCAGCTCCGCAGGACCCTCGCCCGGCGCTGGCGGATCATCGTCACGGTCGAGGTGATATTCCTGGTGTTCTTCCTGATGTTCCTGTCCATGAGGGCGTTCGACCCCGCAGCGCGGGCGACCGAGCAGCCGATGGACCTGATGATGTTGACCACGGTCACCGGCACCGAGTACGCACCGCCCGGGGACCTCTGGCTCGCGGGCGAACCGGTCGCCTATTACTACTTCGGGTACTGGACATATGGCGGAGTGAACGCCATGGCCGGGACCGGTCCTGCCGTTGCGTTCAACGTTGGAATAGCGCTGGTGGCGGGAATGGCGGCCTCGGTGGCGGCATCGTTCGTCATCATGCTGGTCAGGCGAGATGGAGCGAGTACAAAAGCCTCGCTCCTGGCAGGTGGCGCGTCATCGGTTCTGCTGCTGCTTGTATCGAACCTTTCGGGCATATGGACACTGCTCGACATCACACGCATCGCGCCCGAACGGCTCCTTAACTGGTACAACGGGAACGAGTACGAACGCGTCGGCCAGATCGTCACATGGCGACCGGATACTCTCGAGTCGGGTAGTGGCTGGTGGTGGTTCAACAGCTCACGGATCATCAACAGCTGGGACGCAAGCAACGGCCTTGACTAC
>JASLNQ010000221.1 GCA_030745955.1 Dehalococcoidia bacterium
TATCAGGAGCGGCGCCGTGCGGGGCGCGGTCTTCGTCGGCCTCCTGCTTTACGTGTTTGCGGCCGGGCCCGTCATGCGGCTCGCATGGCCCGATATCTATACCGACTACCGCATGTACTACGCCGATACCGGCTACAACATGGGCAACACCTACCTGACGCTGCTCGGTGGCGCAGAAAGCGACCTGATGACCCCGCAGGGACAGGCGTGGTTCGGCATTACGACAGGCACTTTCTCAGGCGGGCCCGGCGTTCTGCTATCGACCTTCCTGGGCTCCCCTGCTGATGTCGATCCCGAGCTGCGGGCAGCTCCTCCCTACCTTGAGCGAGCTGAGTACATCCCGTGGTACGTCTCGATGCTGATCATCCTGGGCATCGGCGCGGTCGCGCTCTATGGCGCCAACCGTTCCCTCCTCGACCGCGAGATACAGTAGCAACGCGCGCCATAATTCCTTCTCCCTGGCCCTGGTGTGCCCCGCGGAGCTGCGACGCGCGACTAAGTGCGCTTCGCACGCCCGGAGCTAACGCAAAAAGCTTGAGTGTAGTCAACGCGTCCTGAGCGGAGTCATCGGAGTAGCAGAACCCCGGGGCGGGGTTGCGATGCCTGATATTGGCGCTGGCTGCACCGCCAGGTGAATCCACTGAGGTCCCTCCACTTCGCTGCGCTTCGGTCGGGAAATCGGACTGCGAGTTTGGGTCGCGGTTTGCGTGCTGAGACTGCTGGCATGATGTGTCCCCGCCCGGATCCCTCGGCTCCGATGACTCCGCTCGGGACACGATGAATGCAGTCGCAGAAACGCCGCGATCCACGTTCTAGCTTGCCCTGCGACAGGTAGTTTGACCACACCCGCTCTGCGCCCCGCTGGCTGCCCCGCCCACCTGGCAGGAATATCATTGTTGGCGTCGAAGAACCTGCGACCAGCGGATTACGGACGAAATACGGGCTCCCGGCAGCCCGCCGCGAATGATCCCGGTCCAGGGCGCATGCGTACAGTGCACTTACTCGGTGCTCTCGCTCAATGGTGAAGCCTATTCGCCGCCCACTGCAGGCAAAAGCGGTGCCGTATGAGAATGACGTGATGCCGGTCAATCTCCCGCTGCGCCAATACGAAGAGCCTCGCGACGTGGCAATCAGCCAACAGGGCCGAAGGGGCCTCCACTCAACCAGTACCGGTCTGTCGCAGTAAAAATGGCAATCCCAACGCCACCGCTACCCGCACTCAGCCGATTTGCTCAACTCCAGTCGCGTCGGTCCGATCAGGCCCGTGTCTGCATTTCGTCCCATCCGTACTGGCACATCGACATCGACGCTCAGCACCAGCGTCCGAAACTGCGAATTGCCCGGTAGCGTAAACACAATCTTCACGTCGTAAGGCTTCGATCCCGTCGACTGCACGGCCCATTCACCGATACCCGACGGCTCGCCGTCAAGGACCGCAACCCGCTCGCCGCAGAGGTGCAGCGCCCCTGTGAACGCCTCGGTCACCGAGTAAGCCCCGTAGTTGTAGGCGACCGCATCGAGTGCGCCGCCGGAAAGATACGCTTTCCAGTACTCAACGCCCAGCTCCTGCTCCATCCCTGCCGAGCCCTCGACAGTCAGCACCTCGGGAAACTTCCTCTTGCCATCGACCCACGGGATCTCATCAATATCGATCGCGGCAACCTTGACCCGTTCGGCCAGCCTGCGTTCGTCAGCCGTGAAGGCTGCCTGGACCCCAGCTTCCGAAAGCGCACAGCGATCGCTCTCGATAAACTCGATTGGCGTTGTGCTACCCGAACGCGCCGGCATCCCGTCGTGGATCCCGATCGCGAACGTAACCGTGTTGCCCGTAAATGGAATCTCGTGGGTTAGCGTCACTTCGTACCATCGCCCCGCCGACGGGTTCACACTCCACTCGGCCAGACCCTCGGGCTCGCCCTCAAGGTATCCCGTTCCACCCGGGCACAGGTGAAGCTCTCCCTCAAACCGCGCCCGCCGTCTCCAGTAATACCCACCTGAGGTCGTCTGCATTGCCGACCCGGTCAGGAACCCAGTCCACAGGGCGACCACCTCATCGGGATCGGCCGGGGCAAACAACTCGGGATCAAGGCCCTCGGGAATCATCCTCACCCCATCGTCGCGAAGGCTGGGCCAGGGCGTTGGCGTTGGTGCCACCGGAGCGGGGGTCACGGCGACCGAAACGAATGTCGGTTGTGGAAATTCAGGCCGACCCGCAGCCGGAAGGGGTTCCGAACCACAGGCCACGAGCAACCCCGTGGCGAGCACGACCAACCCCGGCACGCCCAACCACACGCTCCCTGGCAAGCGCAACAAGCACCCGCTCCGCGCTGGCGTGCCTGGAAAACGCAATCGAAAACGTTGATTGAGTCTCATAAACCCACAATCGTCCAGCCCTTACGAACAACACCCAGTCCTGCCCGCACCCCGGGATTCACCGCCACCCTACACGGATCGGTGTAACCCCTTTCCGTGTAGCCCCACGCGATCCCGGTCAAATCCCCACGGATACCGTGTAGCCACGCATGTCCCCCAGTTGCCAGGCACGGGTACCGATAGCGTGTAGCCATATACAAATACGCCAGCCCGGGTGCAAACGGATTACCCGCCCGAGGGCGTGTCCGCTGGTCGCGGTGGGATCTCCGCCCGGCTCTCCAGCGCATGAGCCAGCGTCGAATCGTCGGCATATTCAATGTCCGAACCACTCGGCAGGCCCCGCGCCAGCCGTGTGACCGTCACCCCCAGCGGGCCTATCAGTTGCTGGATATACATGGCGGTCGCCTCGCCCTCGAGGTTCGGGTTTGTAGCGACGATCACCTCGGTTACCGACCCATCCCGGAGCCGTTCCAGCAGCTCACGCAATTTCAGGTCGTTCGGCCCGATGCCGTTCACCGGCGAAATGACTCCGTGGAGTACGTGGTACAGACCTGCAAAGACCCGGGCCCTCTCGATCGCAACAACGTCGAGCGGTTCTTCAACGACGCAGATCCGGGTACGGTCCCGCCGTCCATCGCCACAAACGGCGCATTCGGGCGATTCGGCCAGGTTGGCGCAGGTGTCGCAAAGGACGACTTTCTCCTTGACCCCGAGAATGGCAGCCGCCAGTTCTTCGGCCTCTTCCTGGGGCATGCGTATCAGGTGGTACGTCAGGCGCTGTGCGCTCTTCGGCCCGACTCCGGGCAGCCTGTGAAACGCCTCGATCAGGCGGGCAACCGGCGGAGCGGCGGAAGGTGCAATCTCGGAAGAGGTCATGAAATCGGTCCGGTCCGAACTACATCAGGCCCGGAATGTTCATTCCGCCCGTAATCGCGCCCATCTTCTCGGCCGCCATCTTCTGGGCGCTGTCCATCGCCTCGTTGATGGCCGCAAGGATCAGGTCCTGGAGCATATCGACATCGTCCGGGTCGACAACTTCAGGATCGATTTCGATCGACTCGACCCTCGAACCGCCGATCACCGCCACTTTCACAACCCCGCCACCGGCCGTCGCCTCGGTGCGGGCCACTGCGATCTCGTCCTGTACGGCGGCGAGCCGGGCCTGCATCTGCTGGGCCTGCTTGAGCATATTGCGGTTCATCATGAAGAAAAAGTCCTGGGAATCGGTGTACGTGAATGTCGAACGGGGCGAAGCGCGAAAACGAATCCGGTAATCATACGTCCTCACCTGTACGACACCAAAACCAATGTGCAGACCGCTCTAGGTTATGATCCCTCATAGCGCAATGAATCATGCGCATGCAACGAGGTGATCACAAGGCGATGGTGATGGCGAAACAAGATTACAGAATTGGTGATTTCATAGGGCGGTTCACATCTCGCCACATCTGTGAATCGTGTGGTTCGGTCATATACAACGCTAATGATCCAATGAGAGGAACGTTCTGCCTAACGCCTGGCTGTGACAACGCTTTGCCGCCGCAATTTGTGCGTGTCACGGGATCGCGTTCCGGAGCACCACAGCTCTTCCGCGAACTCGACGAAATGCGTGCTGATGTAATCACAGAAATCAAGAGGTGGGATCGTGGGTTCCTTGTTCGCGAGTTGGTAGCGGCCCGGAGCAAGGTGTTCAAAGATGTGCTAACGACGGGTATGACGAAGATACCTACCCTGCTGACAATCGAAAGGGCGCTGTTGCTGATCAACCAGGCTCACCCGGAAGGCAAACATTCCCACGTAAGTGATCTTGCAAATCTGCGCGATCAGATATCAGCACTGAACAATAGTGAAAGCAATGTCGAGAATATTCAGTTAGGCCGTACCGTATTCGCTCAAAGCAGAATCATGGCCCATGAAAACGATGGATATTTTGTCCTTGATCTCGCTTACATGCTTGCGTTCAATAGCGACTTAAGTGCTTACGGCTTGGTGTCGGACACATTAATGAC
>JASLNQ010000222.1 GCA_030745955.1 Dehalococcoidia bacterium
GATGCAACCATGGTTTCCAGGTTCACATCGTTCCACAGCTGCGTGGCCTCAGAGGTCGCGACCAATTCGTCGCCACCCGCCGCGGTCACCGAATCCATCGCCGCCTTGATCCGGGTCGCCCAGTGCTCCGAACTCGTCGATGAGTTGACCGCGTGAGCCGCCTTGTGGAGACTCCGCACAATCGCCATATCGAGAGCGTCGCAACCGGCGTACGGGCCGGAGTCGACCCTGTGGACGGTGTCGTTCACACCACCGAGCAGCGCGCTCCGGCGAGATTGCCGGGACGACTCAACGAGCGATGCGACCGCCGTGGTGAGCCGGTCCGACTCGTCTTGTGCCCGCCTGTCTCCACGTTCCTTCACGAACGCCGAGATATCTGCGAGTTCCTTCTTTACTACTTCAAGTTCCTGCAATGACATCAGTTAGAAATTTCCTTCCAGCCAACAAAAAACGATCCAAAACTCCTGGCGACTTGCGCCCCGGCGTGCTCCGCACACCCGGCGACTCAATGCCCTGGTGCGCCCCGCGGAGCTCGCGCGGTGCCCAAGCAATTCGAATGCGCCCGGCACCAAATGCACCACGCACGCACGGCGACTAACAAACACTGGCAATCGATTCCCAGGCCTCGGTTAGCTCCCTGAACAGCGGAATGAGTTCACGCTGTTCGCTCTCACCCACTGCCAGTTCCGCCGACCCCGCAGCCATCGCATCACGACTCGTCGAGATCGCGCCAGCCAGTGCAAGCGGGTGCATGGGCACCGGTGCCGCACTTATTTCGAGCAGCTCCTGCCGTTCAAATACGATCCCGGTCCGCCCGTCGCCCGATGCCCCGTTGCCAGACCTGGGCGATGCCTTCAATGCCCGGAATCCAACCGAAACGCCACGCAGGAACCCTCCCTCAAACAGGCGCCTGACCTGCTGTGCGAACTCCGTGGGGGCAAATTCGACGGTCGCCATCAACGCACCGCTATCGACCCACACATCGACGCTTTTTCCTACGGGTAACAGGTCGTGGCGGTGTGCCCACAAAACCACCGGGTTCAACCGGTAGTTGTCGAGCTCCCAACCCTCGGCGCGAATCACGTCACCGGCCCTGTCTTCGCTTTCTATGGATGCATGCAGGGTCAGGCTATGCTCACTGGAAGTCGATCCGGCGCCTCGTGTCTCGGCCAACTTGCCCATCGCCAGTTCATCAGGCGAAACGGTTGTTACGCTCAACCACCGCGTGACAACTGGTACAACATGGTCCGGAGATACGCCCCGGTCCAGTTGATCCTCACTCCCGATAATCGATTTAAGAACCACCGGCGCTCCTTCATGTGCTCAGGTCAAACCCAAAAAACAAAACGACCCGGCGAAACGCGAAAGTCCTTGCGTTTTTGTCCGGGTCAGTCCCTTTGTGCCACAGCCTTGTCTGCAGGCCGTTACTAGCACATATGTTCTAATACAGAAAGTTATACGCAGTGCTCGAATAGGTCAACCAGCGCATGTCACAACCTGGGACGGGAGTGGGTGATCACGGTCCAACGGGCCACGTCAGCACCGTGCCGGATGCACAAACCCGGCGATTTTTCCGGTTTTTGATCTCACATTCCACCGTCTCGCGCAATTGATATTTCGGGGATATGCGTAATTAGTACGCATACGGTCTGCGTACTAATTACGTGGAAATTGGACTTCCGAAAAATTTTTTGTGATTTTCTTCACACAGCTTTCATAAAACTATGTGATCTTTTTCACATACGCTTTATTTCACCGGGTTATTCTTTGTGCATCGGTTGTGAAATGAATCACAAGTCGATTCAAGGGATCCAACCGTGGGCTGTAAGGACGGTACCCCAACTGAGTATGTTCCTCGACAGGGCACAGGTACCAGGATCACTTTAGGCACATGGATTAAGAGGAAGGCAATGGCACAACTTACTCGACTCAACTACGTTTCAGTAGCCGGACTGTTAATGGTGATGGGCGGCATCATCGGAATAGCCCTGGGAATCTACGTCTACCTGAAGGCAGACGCTGGACTACAGTCGTTGGACGCCGTTTATGCAACGCAGGGACGGGTAATGCCCTACGACGAAGATGGCAACTTCACCGACCGCGGTACCAAAGAAGGCGGAGACGCCATTCTTTCGCTCATCGAAAACGACTGGGCCTACCCGCTCAACAGGGCCAACCTTGATCCGAACGACACGCTTGTAAACACCCCGGACGAACTGATGGTCCAGTACGGGATTATCAGTTACCACACCCTGCACGGTACGCAGACAGTGGTACTCGCAGAAGATGTCGAGTACAAGGGTGTGATGTACGAGGCAGGTACGTACGAAGTACCGGTTGACGGCCGATACTTCTCCGACCTCGACCGCAAGCACCCGCTTGAAGGCCCGGTACGGACGCAGGCATGGAGCCCGCTGGCATTCGGACTGCTGGGTAACCTTATCGGCGGAGTGAACGCCGACTACCAGGCAGGCCTGGCGCACTTCATGTCCTGGAGCATCTTCATGGGCATGGGCTTCATCTTCGTCGTGGCGGGATCCTTCGTCACCCTCGGCGGAGTTCAACTGAGCCGCAGGCAAGAGGTTGAAGAAGAAACGATAAAGCGTATGGCGGCAGCTATTCCCAGCCAACCTTTGACGACACCGAGTGGGGCTGCTGAATAACTGTCTGACGTGTGCCCGGGATCGGATCTGGATCGCTTCTGAGCTAGTCCGGATCCGATTCTGGGTATCTGTTACCGAATAATGCCGGTGTGCTCTACGGAGCTGACACCGGCATTATTCGTTTCTGAAGTACGCAGCACCAGGCTCCGGGCGCTACTGTTCGCCAGATTCCTGCCACTTGCGGAACCGCTCTTTGGTCTCTTCTGAAATCGGATAATACGTCCCCGGCGGGACCCGCTCAGCGTCGATGAGACCGATCACGAACTGCTCCGCTTCCTCCTGCTCCTCGATCCAGTCGATCACTTCTTTGGCCCGATCGGCGGGAACAACCACAACACCATCGTCGTCGGCCACAATCACGTCGCCGGGCATCACCAGGACACCGCCCACGTTGACCGGGCGGCCCTCCTCAAACGACTCAAGGAACGGGAGGTTCCCCGCAGGCGACCGGTTTTTCGCGAACACCGCCAGGTCGTACTCATCGGTGATCATCTGCAGGTCGCGAATCGCCCCATCTGTGACCAGGCCCTGTGCCTCGTTGTGCCACAACTGGCGAGTTTTCATGTTCCCGAGGATGCAGGAGTACTCGTCGAACGTATGCGCCTCGACCACGAGCACGTCATTCGGGCCGCACTTCGCCATCGCCAGGTACTCCGGCGATTGACCGCCTTTTCGAGTCAGTGTCAGCAGGTCCGGGCGCGCCGGCACAAACCGCAGCGTTTGCGCCCTGCCCACCAGCGTCTTGCCCGGCGTGTATGCCTTTACCCCCCGCATCAGGCACAGCTGGTAGTTCGCTGAAGCGAACCACTCCTGCCCCGGAGGCGGAGCCAATCTCCAGACGGCACTGTATGCAGTCGCCGAGGTTACCTTCCGGAACCGCTCAAGTACCTCGTCCGAAACATGGGTTGATGTTTGATCTGGCTCCGGCACCATGACTCCTTGGTCCTGCACTGGTCATCGAAGCTAGAAGTATATGGGTGAAGCAACTTTGCGTGTGCGCCACCGGGTTGCTTTGTACAGTCGGGGAGAAGGTTAGGGGGACCGTGGGCCACCCGCACGAGGCTCTGAGCACGGCTGACCACATGTACTCGACCGGTGAAGCGATCGCCCACTGCACACAAAGAGAGCACGGTGTTTCCTCATCCTGTCCAGGCTAGGTGGAGCGGGTTGAGTCGCCGGTTGAATATCCGGTACCCCGCACCCTAGGCTTCACCCGAATCCGCCTCGTCCACGGTCTCGGCTGGTCCATCGCCAAGCAGCGTCCTGCGGAACGTCTTGTCCATCTGCGAATGAATCTTCATCGCCGCCGAAGCCGTCACGGCGGCGCTCAGCACCATCACCAGCGCCGGCACAGGCGACGTAACGTCACCGACCGGCATCATGTCGAGTAACCGCGTCACCAGCCAAACTCCCGAAGCCATCAACAGCAGGCTCACAAGCCCAATACTTGCCACCTCGGCGAACTGCAGCCCGGACGTCATCCTGAACCGGGCAAACACGCGCTGCGCAAACAGTGTCCCCAGTTCACACAACACACCCCATAACGCGATCCCGGCCGGCACCGCCAGCGTCACAACTGCCGCAAGCGTCGCCACACCGACGAGGTCGGTCGATACTCCGAGATCAGTCACCAGTCCCGTTCCCACGTTGGCAATCAACACGCCGGCGACAACCACCAGGCCGATGATCCCGAAGTTCACGGCTGCCGACCTCACG
>JASLNQ010000223.1 GCA_030745955.1 Dehalococcoidia bacterium
CGAGAACCACATAAGTTCGTCGTTCATGGCATGGACATAGAGTGCGTTTTCGTAAACCAACGGCGTCGACTTGACCGGTTCATTGGTGACGAAGACACCCAGCTCCCGGCCATCGATCACCGATATGACCCAGACGTTCTTTTCGCCCGATGGTACTGCGAGTGACCGTTCGCGGGTATCTCCGCGCTTGCGGTCGAACAGGGTGGGTGCGGCAACGATCTGGCCCTCGATGGACGCCGACCAATTCTCCGAGCCGGTAGATTCGTTGAGGGCGTAGATCGAGCCATCGAGGGTCGACACGAACACGATGCCGTCCTCTATCACCGGTTTCGCCCAAATCCAGGCACCGGCATCGAACTTCCATTCACCGTTGCCGGTGTTCACGCCGGAGCGGTCCGACGCTGCCTGCCGCGTCGAAACATTCAACTTGTAGGCGTTGTTCGCAAGGTCACCAAAATAAAGGTTGCCGTCCTCGGCGTGTACCGGCCCGGCGATGGCACCCTCGGCCTCGAAGGTCCACAGGATGCGAGACGCCGGGTCGAAATCGAACGATTCTCCGTCGGAGGCATCGATTGCGTAGAGCGTGCCGGCCATCGTGGCGATATATGCGGTAGAACCCTCGACCGTCACGCCGCCCCATGCGTTCCCGTCGAGGGCGACGCGCCATTTCAGGAGCCGGGATGTCCCGGGGGTGGTGTCGAGGGCGTACAGATAACCCTCCGGGCCCTCATCCTCTTCGCCAAGGGCGCTGGTGCCAACCAGCAAGGTCGTTCCAGTCACGGCGACCTGCCCCACCAGCTTGGTTTGCAGTTCGAGGCCCTGCTGACCCCAGATTGAAGCTCCATCAGCCAGGTTCAGGCCGAAGATCTCGCCGTCGCAACTGTTACCGCGGCAGTTGTAACCGGCGCCGTAGATGTTTTCGCCAACAACGATCGGACTGCTGTATATGGCGCCCAGCGTGTCTTCCGCGGGGTAGCGCCAGTAACTGTCGAGATTCCCGGATGCAGGATCGAAGCGGACCAGGCGCCCGTCACGGTTGCCGATGAACATCCTGTCGTCCTCGACGGTCGGGCTGGACCAGCCGCCCGCCGGTGTCAGGTCGTTGATGCACGCGACCGCCGCAATCATTACGAGAATGAGTGCAAACAACGCAGGCAACCGTTTTCTGTTGCCCTGGGCTCGCTTTTCAGGCACCGACTCGCTGACATTGCTGCTGGTCGTGCCGATTATTGATGGTGGCGTTACGTGACTCCGGGTCGTATCGGGTTGGGTTGGTTCGGAATGGGTGACCGATTCAGCGGTCCATCCCGAAACGGATTACTTGATAAAGCTCTTACGTTTTCTTTCCCGGCACAGGGTCGTAACCGCGCGACCGGCCGGGGTGACAACGGCCGATTCTCCGCAGCGCCAGCCATGAGCCGCGAAAAGCACCGTGATTCTGGATGGCTTCGGTCGCGAATTCCGAGCAAGTAGGGTCGTACCGGCACTGGCCGGGCCAGTACGGCGATATCGCCAGCTTGTAGCCCTTGATGAGCAGAAGAAACGTTGAACGTATCACTCGATCGCTCCCGCACAGTAGATATCGGTTGCGGCAACCGGAATTCCGAGTCGTTTGAACAACCTTTGGATCGTTTCGCCAAGCATAGCGTAGGAGACACCTGACGATTGCGGTTTCGCAGTGACTACCACATCCCAGCCGTCTGCAATGTTCATGTCGGCCAGGACGTGCCGCATCCGGCGCTTGACCTGGTTTCGGGTGACTGCGGTCCCTACTCGCTTGCTCACAGAAAGGCCAAACCTCGAGAAAGCGAGGTCGTTCGCGAGTACGGCGATGTTGGCGTAACTTCCGGAAGTCCGCCTGCCACGCGCGAACACGCGGCGGAACTCCGCCGGTCGTCGAATTCGTTGTCTGGTGGGGAAGGCCAATGGAAACGACTTACTAAACTGTTAGCCGAATCCTGCCTTTACCGCGGCGACGTGCGAGGATCGCCCGGCCGCCCTTGGTGCTCATTCGTGAACGAAAGCCGTGCACGCGTGCGCGGCGTCGGGTCTTTGGTTGGTAGGTGCGTTTTGGCATATCGTGGTAGGAAGCCCTGGGGCAGTTCTGCGCGGACGCCCTGGTCCGGCATGGTGCGGGAGGTTAGTGAAAGCCAATTTTAAGTTCCAGCAAGTTCGAGTGTCAAACGAATTTTGAACTGTTTATTTGACGGTCTCAAAAAAGGCTAACTATCATTAAGGCATTGTCCTCCTGAATTTTAACGGTGGGAAACAGGGTTTCCTGGATCACACAGCAAGGCACAACATGGCAACAAGGTCTGAAGCAGCGGAACAAATTCAGGAAGAACAGATAGCCCTCTCGCTAAACGAAGCGTTTCAGACATATGTAAGACAGTTGCCCCAGGACGCCAAGAAGTCCGCACAGCCTGAAATCGCCAAGTTCGTCCGCTGGATCGGCGGCACGCGGCTGATCGACACCATCATTCCTTCTGAAGTTGGTGAGTACAACGAGGTATTCGGTGCCCGCACGGCCACCCGAGACGCCACTGAGCGGCTCAGTGCGGTAAAGCTTTTCCTGGCCTATCTGAAGAAGAAGGGGCATATCGAGATCAACCTCGCCCAGCACCTGCGGCTGCGGAAGTCGCGGACCAGCGCTTCAAGAGCTGTATCGATGGTAAACCCGACTCGCAGCGTCCGGCTGACCCAGAGTGGCTACAACGAGATGACGAAGCAGCTCGCTCAGTTGCAGGAAGAGCGGATCAAGATCGTCGAAGATATCCAGAAGGCGGCTGCCGACGGTGATGTTCGAGAAAACGCCCCTCTCGAGGCAGCCCGCGAAAGCCAGGGCATGGCCCTCGGCAAGATTCGTGAGATCGAGGCCACGCTGAAGGTGGCGGTCATCATCGATTCTACCGAGCAGGAGAGCGACCGGGTCCACGTAGGGTCCAAGGTCGAACTCACCGAGACTGGATCGGGCAAGACTGTGAAGTACCAGGTTGTCGAACCGAACGAGGCAAACCCACTCAGCGGTAAGATTTCGATTGTGTCGCCAGTCGGTTCAGCGATCCTCGGGCATGCACTCGGTGACGAAGTGAATGTCGAGACACCCCGCGGTCAACAGGTTTACAAAATCGACAAGACCTCCTAGCGGTGAATCGCCCCCGTGCGATAGCCTTTCTCCGGTTCGTCGTTTTTCCGGGATTCCGAAATCCTATGTGATGAATTCATTGCGGGCTTCGCGCGCTCGCAAAACCCGTAAAGCCTGAAGTTCAAACCACGCCAATCGCGCACACACCGGTGCGCAGAAAGATGCATACGCGTTGATCGAGAGTTTCAATCACTGGCTATTTTTCAACATCGCTCTCGTCATTCTTCTCGTTTTCGACCTGCTGATCCTGACCCGCAAAGAACACGAAGTCGGGATGAAGGAAGCGGCGTGGCTCACGGTTTTCTGGACGTTCGTGGCGGGGGTTGTAGGCGTCTGGATCTTCGTTGCCGGCACCTCGCAGCAGGGTAGCGAGTACCTGGCCGGTTACGCAGCCGAACGGGCGCTCAGCATCGACAACCTGTTCGTGTTTATCGTCATCTTTGGGTACTTCGGCCTGCCGAAGCCCTACCAGGCCCGCGGTCTGCTATTTGGCATCATCGGGGCGCTGCTGGCCAGGGCGGTATTCATCGCCATCGGGGTCGCGGTAATCACGGCGTTTTCATGGTTCCTGTTCATACTCGGCGCGTTCCTGATCTACACGGCCTACAAACTGGCGTTTGCCGGCGAACAGGAAGTAGACCCCGGCAACAACATCATGGTGAAGCTGTTCCGGCGACTGATGCCGGTAAGCGACGAGTACGATGGCACGAAGTTTTTCACACGGCTGAACGGCGTGCGGGCGGTCACTCCGTTCCTGCTTGTCGTGGCGGTCCTGGGAACAACCGACGTCGTGTTTGCCGTCGATTCGATACCCACCGTGTTTGGAATCACCCACGACCCGTTTATTGTCTGGTCGTCGAACGCGATGGCGGTGCTGGGAATGCGACCGCTGTTCTTCCTGTTGCTGGGAATGATCCGGTTGTTCAAGTTCTTACAGTTCGGGCTGGCGGCGATCCTGGGGTTCGTCGGAATAAAGATGATCGTGGAGGAAGCGTTCCACGATTTCCACGTCATCGGCGAACTCGGCGATATCTACCTGTCACTCGGCATAATCGTCGGAATCCTTGTCGGCAGTGTGCTCCTTTCACTGGCCCTTCCCGATGACGAAGACGAAGACCCCGGAGACTCGAATGGGGTCGCGACGGCAGAATCGGACGGCTAACGATGGTTGGTCCATCGAGACCCGGAGTTAACTCGGCGACAACAGACCTCGAAGCCGACCTGT
>JASLNQ010000224.1 GCA_030745955.1 Dehalococcoidia bacterium
CCGGCACCCGAGGCAATCATGCCCAGGTGGGCCGTCGGACTAACATAGCGAGTGGTACAGGTTCTGGGGGCAGGTCAGTTGATGGCATCTGAAATATCCGTCAGTGATTTAGCGGATAAACCATCTAGGTTTGCATCCAAGGGGCGTAGGTTCCTCCAGTCTGCGGACATCGCGCCCTATCACCTTTCTGAGTTGCAGGCAGCCATCGCAACCCTCGAACTCAAGAACGGGAAAGTAAGGCGCTCACGAAAATTGTTCAAAGATTCGCTCGTCGAACCTAACGACAATGTCGTTGCTCAAGTGGACTGGGCGTCGCGGCAAATTTCGGAAATTGATATCCGGCAAGAACTACTCTCTCGAGCAAATATGTTCGAAGTCCAGTCAGCCAGAGCCTACATTGATGGTGACTGGGATGTGAGCATCAAAGCAAGTCTCGAGTGGTTCGCTGATGATCCACTTTCGAAACATTCAGTGCGATCTGCTGCGTTTGTTTCTTCTATGGCGCTGGCGGATCACGTCACCGCCGAGCAACTTACCTTGCTAGCAATGCAAAGTCATGGGCATGACCCTCTGTTGTTGAACGAACAGGCACTGTATCTGGCACTGCAGGGCCGAGTTGAGGAAGCAGTAACGATCTACAATTTACAAAATAAGCAGTTATTCACTATCGAAAACCACATTACTCACCTAGCTACCGGTGGAATGATTTTGTTTAGATCTGGGTCAGCCGATCAGGGTAGAGAGGCGTATCTCAATGCCATCGAAGCTGCCAAAGCGAGATCGTTATCGTGGTACGTTTCCTGGGCAACGCTCCTGCTAGCGCATGAAGAGGTGCATGCTCGCACAGCACATTCAGTCGAGGCACTCGAACGATTGGATAAAGTTGAGCGACCATTCGACGTAAAGGCCTTTACAGCCCTCGAAGAGAGAATTCGAGGGCAGCAAGCTCAATATCCTTTGATCGAATATCCAAACTAACTACCCCCCAATCTCGACTCAACGGCGCCCAAAGCTTCGTCGATGATGTTGGTTAGTTGGTCTGTTTCGTCGGCTGTGATTGTTAGGTGTGGGGCTGCTGGGAGAATTGAGGCGTACCCCCGGCGCGAACAGACCTCACCCGGTTGGATGAGGCCTGCCTTTTGTGTTCCTGGTGGGGACGGGGGAGAGGTGGACTCCCCCGTCCGGGGTGGATTTTGGTTTGAGTTGTTGTTTGCTTTTAGCTAGCTGGCGATTGCGAATACGACCTGGACTGTGACCGAGAGGTCGACGTCGCCGGCGTTGATCGGCGTCGGTGCAAACCCGGCGTCCATTGCCATCTCCATCGCGGGGGCAGCCCTTGCCATGGGCACTGAGCTACCGATTTCGGTCAGGTAAAGCAGCTGGCCAACGGAAACGCCCAGCGCACGGGCGTAGACATCGGCCTTCGCCAGCGCATCGGCCGCTGCCAACTCACGCATCTGCTCACCGAACACCGAGGGGTCGTCGACGGTGAACTGGATCGAGTTGATCCTGATCAGGTCGCCACCGGCGGTGGCTGCAGTGTCGACCACGGGGCTCAGGTTGTCGATGTCACGCACGGTGACCTGCACCGTGTTGCTCACGATGTAACCCGCGATGCGGGGCTCGCTGTGGCGACCGAGGGAGTCGGAGACCTCAACCCACACCGTCTGCGGCTGGATGTTGAAGTTACTCGTGACGATGTCGTCGTCGGCAACGCCCTGCTCCCTGATCCCTGCCAGCACGCCTTCCATGGCCTCGGCGGCTTCCTGGCGGGCATCGGCAACGGTCTCTTCACGAGATTCGACACCGATCGAGATCTTCGCAACGTCGGCCGGAATCTCAAGGGTCGCCTGTCCGGTAACCCAGATTCCAGAGTTGGCGGTGTTGGTCACGCTGACCTGGCCGCTGTAGACCGACGGGACTCCCTGCGAGATCGGTCCATCAATGGCGGAAATGGCAACTGGCTCTACGGCCGGCACACCGAAGTCGCTGGTGCTAATTTCACCGTTGGCTACGGATACCGAGCCGGTTGATTGGTTCGCTGCGTCGACGGACCCTGTGCCGATGCTACCGACCACTCCTGCTGGTGCGCCGATGGCCGGCGATCCTTCGTTGGTGTCGGTTATCTCGGCAGAATCTGTGGAGCATGCAACTGCGGCCAGCGAAAATACTGCGATGGCGGCAACGAGCAGCCCTGTTTTGGGTAGTCGATTCCCGATAGTGCGCATGACTGGTTTCCTCTTGGTTTTTTGTCTGGGCAGGTGTTCATCGCTGAATCCTGCAATTTGATAGACGTTGTTTCTGGCGATTCACCGGGTTTGGCTTGTCGCTGTTGTAAGTACTGACGCAGCCGGTGCCGCTTTTGTTCCACTGTGTTGTGGCGGGTTGTGGTGGAAGAGCGGCCTCCACTGCCAATCTGGGCTTGATTCAGAATCGTTCGCTGACGTCAGCAAGCCTGTTTGCAATTCTCTTGCTCGCGACAGAGGTTGTTGCAAGCAAGCGAGCTTACTTCATCGAGGTCCCTCCGCAGGGGTCGGGAAATCGGGTGATGGCTGTTGGTGGTGTGACGGCGGTGCCTGTGCCACCGGAGTTTTAATAAACTCAGTCGCGGCGGATTCGGCGGAGGCCGGCCCAGGCACCGATCACGATGACCGTCAGGGCTGCGAACACGAGCTGTAGCTGCCACAGCGGCAGCGCGATTCCATCGCTCCTGTCATCAGTGGGTCGATCGAGGAATGCGATCTCGGGTTCCACCCGGACAGATGCTGATTCGTCAGCGGAGCCGGCCTGGGGGGAACCTGCCTGCAGGGTTGTCGCGGGATCTTCCCGACCACCCGAATCAGCGGTGTCCGCCGAATCGTCCAACTCCCGTTTCGTGGCCTCGTCGCCGGCCCGGTCCTCGAGTTCGCCTGCCGGCGCGACCGCCAATCCGTCGGTGGGGGCACCGGCAGTTGCCGCAATCGGAGCAGGTGCCTCTGCCGGGAGGCTCGGTGGTTCGGCCATGTCGGCATCGTCACCTGCCATTGAGCTTTCCAGCATCGGAGCAGCCTCGACTACAGCAGCTTCAGGCCCCTCGGGCTCGGCCGCAGCCAATGCTCCCTCGGCCCGTGGGGCTTCAGCCAGTTCCTGGACCTGGGGCTCAGTCGAACCGTTGGTGCCGGCACCGGCACTCGCTTCTTCTTCAACCGCCATTTCAAATTCCGGCTCGCCAACCCCTGTGTCCCCGTCCGGCGCCTTCGCCAGTGTCGCACCGCCCGCCACCGGCGCAGCCGACTCCGTAACCACGAGGCTGTCAGCCGAGAAAGACTCGCGCTGTTCCGATTGCTCAACAACTCCTGCGATATCGCCGACCGTCAGTAGCGCCACGGTCAGCGCAGCAAATCCGGCGAGGATAGCCGGTGCCATCGCCATTTTTCTCCGGGGTGCAAACAGTTCGGCCAGTTTGGAAAGGCTCGATTCGGCACCGCTTGCCGCCGAAACCATTTCCGGTGTGATCGCAAACGAGCGGGGCACCTCGACCTTCTCAACCCTGTCGAGAACTCCCAGCAGCGCCTTCTGGGTCGCCAGGTCGTTTTCGAGCGCGGGGTTGTCGCGCATCATCGATTCGACGAGTTTCATCTCGCCTTCAGACGCCTTCCCTTCGACGTACGCGTTGATAGCGTCGATGCTCGGACCTGTACGGCCGATCAGCCGATTTAGAAGCCTACGGACCACTCGATTAAATATCCTCCTTGTCCTATAGACGCATTGAGGCCGGTAAAAGTTCCGGCTGCTGCTGAACGCAGTCCCGCATCCGTGCCCTTGCACGGTTGAGACGCGACTTGATCGTGCCGATCGAAACGCCGATCGAATCGGCAACCTCGTCGTACTGATAGCCCTCGACATCGACCATTACCATTGCCAGCCGGTGATCGACCGAAAGGGCGCCCATGCAGTGCTCGATCAGGCGAGCAAGCTCGGCGTTCAGGGCGTCGGCCAGCGGGTCGGCAGAATCGTCTTTTACCGTTTCCGAGAAATAGACGATATCTTCGTCGATAGAGGTCTCGGCCCGGCGCGTCCTTTTCCTCAGGTAGTCGAGCGATGCGTTCCTGGCGATCCGAAAAAGCCAGGCCCGAAATATTCCGCCGCGATAACTTGAAATCTTTCGAAATGCCGAGATGAACGTGTCCTGGGTAATGTCCTCGGCCACGGCCCGGTTCCTGACCATTCGGAGCACGACTGAAAAGACCGCGTCCTGGTATTCGATCACGAGACGGTTGAACGCGTCGTAATCGCCGTCGCGGGTCAACTGAATCAGTCGTTGCTCGTCGAAATCGGTCAAAACAAAAAGGTCCCCGGGTGTTGCGTGCGCGTCAATGCTACTCGT
>JASLNQ010000225.1 GCA_030745955.1 Dehalococcoidia bacterium
TGAGCGGAGATCTGAATCGCTCACAGCGCACCCAAATATTGTCGAAAATTCTCGGTTATAAACCTAGGATGCTGCCCGAAAGAAACCACGCGTTGACAAAAAATACGTGGGAGCTATTCGATTCAATGGGCGGCGCCTTGAGCGGCCGGGAATCTTACTCGTTTGAGTTAACCGGGTTGGAGGTGAAAATCTCGGCGGGTTATCTCTATCAGCTACCTGATATGGAATATGTAATTGTCAATTGGGCTCGAAAGAAAGCGCCATCCGAAAAATTGGTTCGCGCCGTACTTGAGGTTCTCCACATGACTCGCCCTGCTGAATGGTCAACGAATCGAGTGCCGGCCTTACTGATCGCAGACGCTCAAGATTTACGCGTTGCAGGGCCTGTCGCCCCCGCGAATATCAGACGCTTTGACGAGAGGGTCAATCGGATCAACTCTATCGCAGGTTAACCCCTATCCGTTCCAGGGCCCCGGTGCGATGCCATCGATGTTGGTTTTCACATCGATCACCGCCGGTTTGCCAGCGTTCAGGGCCTGGTCGAGCGCCCCTTCGAACTCTGCGGGCTGCTTCACCGTGATGCCGAATCCGCCCATCGATTCGGCCATCGCCGCAAAGTCGGTTTCGGTCAACTTCCATAACTCGTCCGATCCCGGCAGCGGGCCGCCGTAGTTCCGCTCGTTCAATCCCCGCTCCTGGTTTAGCGAAGCGTTGTTGTTCACGACCGTGACCGTGTTGAGTCCGTAGCGGACCCCGGTGTCCAGCTCCAGGAAGTGGTACCACAGTGCGCCGTCACCGGCGAAGGTAATCACCGGACGGTCGGGGGCAGCGGCCTTCGCACCGAACGATGCGGGGAAGGCCCAACCGAGCGAGCCCGCACACCTGATGTACGACTGATCGGGACTGGTCAGGTCGACCATCGTCCCGGTCCAGATCCCGGAGTGGCCCGTATCGGCAAGCAGGATGGCATCATTCGGCAATGCGTCGCTCAGCTCTTTGCAGAGCCGTTCCGGTCGCATCGGAGAATCATCGGAATTCCACAGGTGATCGACGCTGTCCTTCCAGTCGCCAACGGTCTGCTGAACTCGTGATATCCACGACGAACGCTGTTGCTCATCACGCGGCGTACCAACTTCACCGCTGGCATCCAGCATCTTCTGGAGCCCGGCCCGAACATCGGCCTGAAGTCCGACCGATATCGGGAAGGACCGGCCGAGTTCGGCGGCGTTTATATCGAGCTGGATAACCCGGGTCCCGGGGCGGGGAAGCTTCCAGTCGTTGGTGACCTGCCCACCGGTGTGGCTGCCGACGAAGAACACGAGGTCGGCTTCGGCCAGCACCCGGTTCGCACACTCCCGGGAATACGCACCCGGAACACCTATCGCCAGGGGATGATCGGCAGGGAAGGTCTGCTTGGCGTTGAGGGAGGTGGCGACGGGAATGGACAGGCGCTCGGCGAGGGCGATCAGTTCTTTGCTCGCATCTGACGTCGTCACACCCCCACCGGCGACGATTACAGGCCGGGCTGCGCGGGATATTTCACCCAGCGCGTCGTTGACGGAATCGGAATCGGGTTCGGGCCGGAAGGGCGGCAGGCTGGTGAACTGGCCTTCCACCACCACCTCCATGTCGGCCTCTCCCATCGAGATGTTCCCACCGCCAATTCCGGCGAGGTCGAGGTGGGCCGGACCCGGAGTGCCCGTCGTCGCTTCCCGAATCGCCTGCCGCAGGAACATCGGGAGTTGTCCGGTCGTGTTCACCCGGCTGCTGTACTTAGTCACGGCGCTGAACGGGTTGGTGTGATCAACCTCCTGGTAAGCCCAGCGGTCCTGCTGCTCCTGGGCCAGCCGTCCGGTCAGTGCGATCACCGGCGAACTTGCAAGATAGGCGTCCTGCAGCCCGGCGGCGAGGTTGTTCGCACCGACCGACTGCGCACCGCAGAAGGCGACCGAGCGACTGGCACGGGCGTAACCGTCGGCCATGTACGCCGCGGGCTTCTCGCTGTGGGCCATGACCCGGGTAATACCGAGCCGCTCCATTTCCGGCATGGCGTCGGCAACGATCACCGGCATAAAGAAGAAGTGCGAGATCCCGTAACCGTGGAGGGTTTCAGCAAGGAATTTAGCGCCGGACATCTTGGGCATTTGAGCGAACTGCTTTCAATCTTTTTGTGTGTGAGATTTGCGGCGCACTGTACACGAACCACCGGGTAGGTGACCCCCTGGACCAACAGTACGGAGCGGCCCGGAGGACTCACCGCGCTAAAAATGCCCCGGTCATTCAGTCGACCGCACCTGCCCACACCGGGCTCCGCCTGCGAATACGCGACGAACCGCCCGGAGCGCCTGTTTCATTCGCAACCGGCTACCCGCCACAACCAAAACCCGACCGAAAATACCCCCGGAAGGTGATTGATTTAGACCTCTGAGCGAATAAATTGCTTCTCGGTAAACGGATTACGCACGTATCCGGGCCCGGCTGAACACAACTAAAACCGGGTACCGTGGGGCTGACTCACCGGAGCAAATGACACATACCGGAAGATTGCCGAATTCTTCCGTACAACTCGGTTGTTTAAGACCAACCCCACGGAGAAAGTAATGAAATTATCTGTACAGGGAATCGCAGGCTTCGGCGGTCGCCATCCCTGGTGGATGATGCTCGGGTGGGTGCTGGTCCTGTTTGCAGCCGGTGGGCTCGTTACTACATTGCTGGAAAGTGCCATCGATGGAGAACAGGGACCGACACAGACACTGGAGTTCGAGCGCGCCCAAAACCTGATCAACGAGCGATTCGGCGAAGTAGACGGGACGGACCAACAGGCTGAGGAGGATACGGGTCCTCCTACGTTGTCTGAACTCGTGTTGATCGTTTCGGAAACCTCGAAATCGGGCGATCCCGCGTTTGATCAGAGAGTCTCCGCTTTCGGTGACGCACTAGAAGCGGCCCAGGTCGCCGAAAACATCCCCGATGACGAACTCCCGGTGCTGGTAGGCCATTTCAGTGACTACCAGGGGCAGGTTTCGCAAGACGGCACGGCGCTGCTCACATCGGTAAATATCTACGATGCCTCGACCAATCGGATATCAACGCTGCTGCACGTGACAGAGGATTTCTCAACCGATGGGTTCGAGGTCTACATGATGGGTGACGCCAGCATCGAGCACGTTTTCCTGGAACTCGCCGAAAGCGACCTGGTTTCGGGCGAGACGATCGGCGTTGGGATCGCGATCATCATTCTCGCACTGGTGTTCGGTGCCGTTGTTGCCGCATTCATTCCGATCATCCTGGCCATTGTCGCCATATTTACCGCGCTGGGATTTACATCTATCGTCGGGCAATTCATGGACCTGAACGAGTTCGTGCCGAACATGATCTCGATGATGGGCCTGGCCGTCGGCATCGACTACTCGCTATTCATCCTCTCCCGCTATCGGGAGGAACGGGAGCGGGGTCTCGAAAAGCAGGAGGCGATCGAGGCAGCCGGTGGTTCAGCTGGCCGGGCCGTGGTGTTCAGTGGACTGACCGTGGTGCTCGCGCTGCTCGGAATGCTGATCGTACCCGAGCGCACTTTCCAGGCGTTCGGAATCAGCGCGATTCTTGTAGTGTTCGCCGCAGTCATCACCGGGTCGACGCTACTCCCGGCATTCATTGGTGTCCTCGGCGACCGGGTGAACGCGGTCCGTGCCCCGTTGCCCCTCACGCTGGGCCTGTTCATCGTGGGTGCTGCCGCACTGTCTGTCACAGCCGGATTCGGACCCGACGTGATCATGGTTTCAGGTGGCGTGATCCTGGTCCTGATCGTTCTCACGGCATTTCGGCGTTTCAGCAAATCAGACCGTTCTTTTGGTCTGGGTCAGGACCGCTTTGCCGATCCTGACGTCCAGACAGGTTTCTGGTACACAATCACGGTTCGCGTCATGAAACGTCCGTTCGTGAGCATGGCCGTGGCTGCAACCATTTTGTTGGTACTTTCCTATTTCTACATCGACCTCCAGAAAGGCACGAGTGGCCTCTCCCTGTTGCCGGAAGACCTGCCTGCACGGAAGGACTTCGAGTTGCTCGATGAAAAGTTCGGTTTCGGCTCAGACGCCCCGGCCCTGGTTGCGATTGAGGGCGATGTTGGGTCGGAAGAGTTCACAGCTGCGCTCGCTAACCTCGAACAGGCAATCACTGAAGACGCGGGCCTGCAGCCGCCGGAGGTGCGCGTCGAGCCGAGTGTCGGATTTGCCAGCTTTACCGCCCGGATCCCCGGCGATTCTCAAAACCAGGTAGCCCTGAACACCATTCGACGCCTGCGGACGGATTTGATCCCGGAAGCCTTTGCCGCAGCCAGTGTGCCGGAAG
>JASLNQ010000226.1 GCA_030745955.1 Dehalococcoidia bacterium
GGCATCGAAATCGAGATCCAGCAGGTCGAGTGGGCCACCTACATCCAGGACCTCCACCGCGGCAGGTTGCAGGCATGGAGCGGTCTTTCATGGCAGGCTGACTACCCGGACCCCCAGACGTTCATCGATGTCCTGTTCCGTTCCGACAGCGCGATCAACTACGGTGGGTACGACAACAGCCAGGTGGATGAATTCGTGGTTTCGGCACAGACCGAGCAGGATGAAACAAAGCGCGTTCAGTTCTACAACGACGCCGAGCAGATCGTAGTTTCCGAGGCCGCCTGGCTACCGCTCTGGTGGGGAGTCGATTCAAAGGCACTCATCAAACCCTGGGTGATGGACTACCAGTTCTCATCGCTCACGATCGCAAAATTCAAAGACGTTTGGCTCGATAAATAGTCCAGCGTGTACCGTTCAATTCGCCCCGGTATGAACTCGGCATGGGTAACACGCCGTCGCCGGGGCGTCTTAGTATTAGCGCCGGAGCGAAGTGGTTCTTGCACCCGATAGTGGTCATTCGTTCGGGATGACAGCCGAATTTGGAGGGCTGTAACGGCCGATGCTGGCATACATCCTCAGACGCCTGCTCTGGACGCCTGTGCTTCTCGCGCTAGCGGCTTTCTTCGTGTTCTTCATGGGTGAGATCGCACCGGGTGATCCCGCCGAGCTTCGGCTCGGGAACCGTGCGACGCCGGAGAAGATTGAAAAGGAACGCGAACGCCTGGGCCTGGACAATCCGCTGCCCCTTCGCTACATCCGGTACGTCGGAAACGCCGTTACCGGCGACCTGGGCGACAGCTATCACTACCTGGGCAGGCCGGTAACGTCTGTCATTGGACCCAGGCTGTGGGTGTCGGTTCAGCTGAACCTCGTCGCCACCCTGATCGCACTGGTCATCGGGCTGCCACTCGGGTTTTACGCAGCTAAACGGCAGGGCACGGGCAAAGACCCCGCGATCGTGATCGGGATGCTGGTCCTCTACGCGTTGCCCGTGTTCATTACAGGCCCGTTCCTCATTCTTTTCTTTGCAGTGAAGCTCCACTGGGTGGCAGCGGCCGGTTGGAACGGGATGTTCTCGACGCAGATCATCCTTCCCGCATTGACGATAGGTGTCCCCGGTGCCGCCATATTCGTGCGGCACATGCGTGCGAGCACACTCGAAGTCATCGGGCAGGAGTATGTCCGCACCGCCCGCGCAAAAGGGATGTCGAACTTCGTGGTCAACTACCGGCACATCGTCCGCAACGCCATGCTGCCAATCCTGACCATTCTTGGATTTACGATGGCCGGGATGCTGGGTGGCTCGTTGATTGTCGAGTTGATCTACGGGATACCGGGCGTCGCAAGGCTCTCGCTCGATGCTATCGGCCAGCGCGACTTCCCAGTCCTGACGGCGTTCGTGCTGCTCGGTTCGTTGATGCTGGTGCTGGCGAACCTGGTGATCGATATCGCATATACCATCGTCGACCCTCGGATCAGGTTGCAATAGGTCCATGACGACCTCTTCCCAAAAGCCTGGTAACGCCACAGGCACGGCCCCCGAATCCGGCTCCGACCACTCCGGAGCGGCCCTGGAACTGCCACCACCACGTGGCCACTGGCGGAATGTCTGGAGACGTTTTCGAAGGCGTCGACTGGCTCTCGCCGGCCTGGTCATTATTTCGATCATCTACCTGCTCGGAATCCTCGCCCCGGTTATTCAAACGCACGAGTACCAGGACCAGAACCTCGCCAAATCTCAGCAGGGTCCCGACACCGAAAACTGGCTCGGTACCGACATCCTGGGCCGCGACATATACACCCGGGTGGTCTGGGGCATTCAGACTACGGTCATCATCACCATCACCACTTTCATCACCGGCAGCCTGATCCTCGGAGTGACGATGGGCCTGGTTGCCGGTTACTTCCGCGGATGGATCGACGCGATCATCATGCGCATGGGCGAGGTGGTGTCGGCGTTCCCCGACATCCTGTTGATTATTCTCCTGGCCGCTACTTTAAGACCACGAGTCGTCGAATTCGCACGCAATGTGGAAGATTCGACCGGAATCTCAGGACTGATCAGTTCGGGAATCGTCGATTACGTAGTGATCGGCATCGCCCTTCTCCCACTCAGCTGGTTCGGGATGATGAGACTGGTTCGGGGCCAGGTCCTGGCGCTGCGCGAGGCCGAGTACATCGAGGCTGCTCGGGCCATGGGCACATCAACCCCAAGAATTCTGTTCCGGCACGTACTGCCGAATGTCGTCAGCCCGGTAATCGTGGCCGTCAGCTTCGGCATTGGTGGCATCGCCCTGTCTGAAGTGATACTGAGCTTCTTCGGACTGGGCGTTCAGCGGCCCCGGCCCAGCCTCGGTGTGATGATCGGCGACGTCACGGCGCGCAGCGGATCGGCCAGCGTCTCGGTGCTCCGTGACCACCCCGAGCAACTGCTTGCTCCTATCGCGGTCGTCTGGTTGATGATCTTCTGCTGGAACATAATCGGCGACGCCCTGAACGACGTGCTCAACCCGCGGGTACGCTGATCAGGTCTCGCCTCCAAACTGCCACGGCAAGATCCGGTTGCGCAGGCATTACCCACCCTCCGGCCACCCAATCTCAGCTGCCCGTTATTCACCTCCTACATACCCCGTTTCCGTGTAGCCCACACGGAAACGTACTCCCTCTCAGTCCGTTCTCACCACATCGCTCGCCCTACACGGTATCGAAACCCCCGGTATCGGGTTGCGTGTAACCCGGAATCGCCACCTCGCGCCTCGGCACGCGGTCGCTATGCCGTCGCGGTGCTACCATGTCGATTCTCGCCGCGCGCAGGTGAGCCGCGATTCGTTTTGGAGACCATAGATGAGTTATTTCCAGTCCCGAAGATCTGCAGTTGTCGCCCGTAGGGGCGCTGTAGCGACGAGTCAGCCGCTTGCTGCCCAGGCCGGTTTGCAGATGCTGAAAGATGGCGGTAACGCTGTCGACGCAGCCGTTGCGACCGCAGCTGTGCTCAACGTTGTCGAGCCGATGTCGACCGGGATTGGTGGCGATATGTTTGCCCTGATCTGGGACAAGAACGAGCGAAAAGTTATCGCCTTGAACGGTTCGGGCCGACAGGCCGCAGCCGCCAACGTCGACGACGTCCGCAAGGCCGGGTTTGAGTCGATCCCGAACAACGGGCCGGGCAGTCATTTTGCGGTGAGCGTTCCCGGCACTGTCCACGGGTGGGGGACGGCGCTGGACCAGTACGGGCGGATGACCCTGCGCGAAGTCCTTCAACCCGCCATCGACTACGCACTGAACGGTTACGCAGTTTCCGAAGTCATCGCCCACGGATGGCAGAGTGCAGAAACCGCAGCGAAACTGGGGCACCGGCCTTCCGGCGCACAGATGCTCCCCGGCGGCCGCGCACCGAGATACGGCGATGTAGTCACGCTGCCGGAACTCGGCCGTACCCTGCAGTTGATTGCCGAGGGCGGCAGTGCAGCGTTCTACAACGGCGAGATCGCAAAGAAAACAACCGACTTCATCCAGGCCGAGGGCGGTTGGCTCACTGCGGAGGATTTCGCAACCCATCACTCCGACTGGGACGAGGCAATCAGCGTCAACTACCGCGGCGTCGACGTGTGGGAATGCCCGCCGAACGGGCAGGGGATCGCAGCGCTGATCGCCCTCAACCTGGCCGAGGGGTTCGATATCCCTTCAATGGGGGCGCAATCGCCAGACCGATATCACTACCTGATCGAGTCGATGCGCCGTGGCTACGCAGACGCACTTCAGTACGTCGCTGATCCCCGGATTGCCGAGGTTCCGATCGGCCCGCTGCTAAGCAAGGACTACGCTAACCGGCGCAGGGCGGCGATATCCGGCGTTCAGGCCGATCCCAATGTGTCATACGGCGATCCCATGGGTGGGGCCGACACGGTTTACCTGACGGCGGTCGATGGCGAGGGAACGGCCTGCTCACTCATCAACAGCCTGTTCAATGGATTCGGGACCGGCCTTGTCGTCCCGACACTCGGCATGGCCCTGCAAAACCGTGGCTCGCTATTCTCGTTCGATCCCGACCACCCCAACTACCTTGAGGGCAAGAAACGACCGTTCCAGACGATCATCCCGGCGATGGCGACGCGTGACGACGAGATGTGGCTCAGTTTCGGTGTCATGGGCGGGTTCCAGCAGCCGCAGGGCCACCTGCAGGTCGTCTCCAATATGGTCGACTACGCAATGGACTCACAGCAAGCCCTGGACGCGCCAAGATTCAAGATCGACGTCACCGACACCCAGGATGTAGCGGTCGAAGAAGACCTCTCTCCCGACGTGATCAGGGAGCTGGAGAACCGCGGGCAC
>JASLNQ010000227.1 GCA_030745955.1 Dehalococcoidia bacterium
GGAGCGGTTGTCCTGATTGTGAAAGCAACAGGGACGAACGGGTTGCCACGTTAAGGCTCCTTGAGTGGTCGGGTTATCAGCGCGCTGCACTGGAGCCCGGCAATCAAAGGTGGTACCGCGGGATGCGAATCTCGTCCTTTGGGGGACGGGATTTTTTTTTGCCCGAAAGATATTTGAACTGAAACGTTAAGAATAACCAGGAATCAGGAACAGGGAAGGAATTGCCGAATCGAACTCGGCAATCGCGCCAGGTAAACCGATATGTCCAAGCACCTCTCCGGTAGTCAAATAGTCTGCGAAGCGCTCCTCAAAGAGGGCGTCGACGTAGTATTTGGCATTCCCGGTGGCGCCATTCTCCCGCTCTACGGCGTGCTTTCCGATTACCCCGACCTGCGGCACATACTCGTTCGCCACGAACAGGCAGCGGCCCACGCGGCCGATGGTTATTCAAGGTCGACAGGCAAGGTTGGGGTTGCCTTCGCGACTTCAGGCCCCGGCGCAACAAACCTGGTCACCGGCCTCGCAACGGCGATGATGGATTCCTCTCCCCTGGTGGCGATCACCGGCCAGGTCGGTCGTGCGGCTATTGGGACCGATGCATTCCAGGAAGCTGACATCACCGGCGCAACCCTCCCGGTCACCAAGCACAACTATCTCGTAATGCGTGCCGACGACCTCGGCCGGACTGTCCACGAAGCTTTTCATATCGCCCGGACGGGGCGACCGGGACCGGTGCTGATCGACATCCCCAAGGATGTCTTCACCGAGATGGGTGACTACGACCCCGATGCACTGATCAATCTCCCCGGCTACCGGGTTCCCGGAAAGGCCGATGAATCGGCCGTGGAGCGTGCCGCAGAGTTGATCAACGAGGCTGAACGCCCGGTGATCCTGGCAGGCCACGGCGTCGTGCTGTCGCGCTCGTTCGACGAACTGAGAGAATTCGCCGAGAAGGCCGAGATCCCGGTTACGACCACCCTGCTGGGGATTTCGTCATTTCCAGACAACCACGTGTTGAGCACCGGCTTTCCCGGCATGCACGGTATGGCCTACGCCTCGCTCGCGCTCGACGAGGCCGACCTGATAATCAATTTCGGTAGCCGGTTCGATGATCGAATCGTGGGCGACACCAAGCGGTTCTCTACCCGCTCAAAGAAAATCCACGTCGATATCGACCCTGCCGAGATCAACAAGATGGTCCAGGTCGATGCTCCCGTAATCGGGAACATCAAGGATGTGTTCGGGCAGCTGACCCCGAAGGTTAAGCAGACGACCCACACAGAATGGCTGCAGCGCGTCGAACACCTGAAAGCCGAGCACCCTTCGCTGCGCATCCCCGAGAGCGACCGGATGATGGGTCAGCACGTAATAAAGACCCTCTCCGACGTGACAAAAGGTGAAGCGATTATCGCTACGGGCGTTGGCCAGCACCAGATGTGGGCGGCCCAGCACTACCAGTTCACAAACGCGAACTCCTGGCTGTCGTCAGGCGGCGCGGGAACGATGGGGTTCGAGGTGCCCTCAGCGATTGGCGCACAGGTCGGCAACCCGGAAAGCCTGGTGTGGTCGATATGCGGGGACGGCGGTTTCCAGATGACCATGATGGAACTGGCGACTGCGGCCGAGAACCGGCTGCCCGTCAAATACGCGATCTTGAACAACAACCACCTGGGCATGATCACCCAGTGGCAGACCTTCTTCTACAACGCCGACTACCAGGCCGAAACGTACACGGGCAACCCCGATTTCGTGAAGCTCGCCGAAGCGTACGGAATCAAGGGAATACGGGTAACGAAGCAAGAGGAAATCGATGGCGCGATCCGGGAAGCGAACGCACACGAAGGCCCTGTGGTAGTCGATTTTGTGATTAAGAAAGTTGATGACCTGTACCCGATGATCCCAGCTGGTCAGAGCGTGCAGGAACTTATCGAGGACCCCAACTAATGGTGGCAGCAGGAAACGGAACCCTCCAGAGGACAATCTCTGCGGTCGTGCAAGACCGCCCGGGTGTACTCGCCCGTGTCGCCGGTCTATTCAGAAGGCGTGGTTTCAACATCGCCAGCCTGGCCGTTGGACGGTCGGAACAACCGGGATTTTCGCGGATGACCTTTGTCGTTGAAGGCCCGGATGAAATCGTCCGGCACGTAGCCGCTCAGCTCGAACGCCTGATCGATGTCGTCGAAGTGCACGACATCACCGAAAGCAACATAGTGTGGCGTGAGCTGGCGCTGATCAAAGTCAAGGCCCCCGCAGGTGCCAGGAGCGAGGTGCTGGAACTCGTAAACATCTTCAGGGTCAACGTGATCGACATCGGAGTCGAGAGCCTGACCGTGGAGATATCCGGGGGACGTCAGAAGATCGACTCGTTTATCGAGTTACTCCGGAAATTCGGACTCGAAGAGGTCATACGGACCGGCCGTGTCGCAACGCTGCGCGGAACCCTTATCGAAGGCGAAGACGATGGACTGTTTCAGTCGGACGCAAGCGCACCGACCTACATCCTTCCCGCCCCAACCGGTGAATCCGGGAGCGTTTGAACACGCTCCCTATCAAAGCTGCCGGGACTGCCGGCAGAACACGAAGCACAGGCCCAGAGGCTGAAATCAACCAATGGCAACACTCTTTTACGACAAAGACATCGACGACTCGATACTGCGCGATAAGACGATCGCAATCCTGGGTTACGGATCGCAGGGCCACGCCCACGCATTGAACCTGAAGGAGAGCGGCTTCAACGTCGTCGTTGGCCTCTACGAGGGCAGCCGCAGCAAGCAGACGGCCGAGGAAGCCGGCCTGGAAGTCCTTTCCAATGCCGAGGCGACAAAACGGGCCGACTTGATTTCGTTCTGCCTGCCCGACACCACCCAGGCAATGGTCTACCGGGAAGACGTGGAACCGAACCTCGAACCGGGTAAGACCCTGCTGTTCGCACACGGCTTCACCATCCTCTACGAGCAGATCGTCCCGCCCGAGGGCGTAGACGTCGTTATGATCGCCCCAAAGGCACCGGGCCACCGCGTCCGTGCCGTATACGAGCGTGGACTCGGTGTGCCTTGCCTGATCGCAGTCCACCAGGACGAGTCGGGCAACGCCCACGACATGGCGGCCGCGTACGGCAAGGCCATCGGCGGCGGTCGGGCCGGAATCCTGGAAACAACGTTCAAGGAAGAGACCGAAACCGACCTGTTTGGTGAGCAGGCCGTCCTCTGCGGAGGCGTCAGCCAGCTGGTGAAGACCGCATTCGATGTGATGGTCGAAGCCGGCTACGAGCCGGAGTCGGCATATTTCGAGGTGCTTCACGAACTCAAGCTGATCGTCGACATGATGTACCAGGGCGGCCTCGGCTACATGCGGTACTCGGTGAGCGAGACCGCCGAATACGGCGACTATTCACGTGGCCCCGTCGTGATTGACGACCACGTGAAAGAAAACATGGAGAAAGTCCTCAAGCAGATCCAGTCTGGTGAGTTTGCCCGCGAGTGGATCGCCGAGAACGACGAAGGTCTGCACCGGTTCAAACAGATGCGGGCCGAAAACGCGGAGCACGGTGTCGAAAAGGTTGGCAAAGAGCTCCGGGACATGATGCCCTGGTTGGAGTCGACTACCTAGTCACTCCTTTATTAAGGGGATGCCGATCGAATTGAAGTAGTTCGGCATTCATCAACGGCGAAAAAGTCGAAGAGAAATCAGCGACCGAACCGCCAAACAATGGTCGAGCGCTGGAGGTATTCACATGGCGCAGCAGAGCAGTACTGAAGACAAAGTAATAATTTTTGACACAACCCTGCGTGACGGCGAGCAATCTGCCGGCGCAGGTCTTACCGTCGAGGAAAAGCTTCGTATTGCTCACCAGCTAAGGAAGCTTGGCGTCGACGTGATCGAGGCGGGTTTTGCGGGTAGCTCACCGGGTGATTTCGAGGCGGTGCGCCGGATTGCCAACGAGGTGAAGGGACCTGTCATCACCTCGCTTGCCCGTGCGGTCGACTCCGACATCGACGCGGCCGGCAAGGCGTTTGAAGGGATCGACGACGCACGTATCCACGTGTTCATCTCCGCTTCCGACATCCACCTGATGCACCAGATGCGAAAGAACCGCGAGGCAATAATGGACATGGCCGTGCACGCCGTTGAACGTGCAAAGGGCTATGTCGATGATGTCGAGTTCTCGCCGATGGACGCAACGCGAACCGATTGGGACTTCATCTACCGCCTCGTGGGAGCCGCGATCGACGCGGGTGCGACCACCATCAATATTCCTGACACCGTC
>JASLNQ010000228.1 GCA_030745955.1 Dehalococcoidia bacterium
ACTGGAGGCGTAGCGACAGCGAAGGCGCCCGCTTGCGTCGCCATAGTACTGGAGCGAAAGAACGACAGTTAGCGAGCACGCGTCAGTGCGAGTTGAGATGGGGGGTCCGGGGGGAAGACGCGGTGTTTTTGAAACCCGCAGCGCTGGCCGGTAAAAGATCGGTTTTCATCGATAACACTGCGAGCGCACCATCCAAAAACAGCCAGCCTGCCTCGCAACGATCGGCACTGCAATCCGGAGTCCCGGGGATCAGTACGAAGATTTTGTACCCGTAGAGAAATAGAAGTAGAAACAGAAAATATGATTAACAAATATGAAATGGAAGTTGGCGGTCGAGTCCTCGCAATCGAGCACGGCAAAGTAGCCAACCAGGCCGGTGGAGCGGTGACCGTTCAATACGGCGACACCATGCTGCTGGCAACCGCCACAGCATCCAAACCCCCCCGGCCCGGAGCAGACTTTCTGCCCCTCACCGTCGATGTCGCCGAAAAGGCCTACGCCGCTGGGAAACTCCCGGGTGGCTTCTTCAAGCGAGAGGGCCGACCCAACACCGAGGCGATCCTGGCCGCCCGAATGATCGACCGGCCGCTCCGCCCGCTGTTCTCGAAGACGATCCACAACGAAATCCAGATCATCATCACGATCCTCTCCACCGATCGGATCAACCCCTACCCTGCACTCGGAATCGTCGGGGCTTCCACCGCCCTCGCCATATCCGACATCGCTTTCAATGATCCGGTAGGAGCCTGCGTGATCGGTCTCGTTGAAGGCGAACTCGTGGTGAACCCCACCTATGAAGAACTGCAGACCAGCGACCTCGAGCTGCTCGTAGCCGGCACCGGTGAGGCCACAATGATGGTCGAATCGGGGGCCAACTTCGTATCTGAACGCGTACTGCTCGAAGCCCTTGAACTGGCGCAGGAAGTTAACGGCGCCATCGTCGAACAGATCCAGGAGATCCAGGCGAAGGTCGGCAAAAAGAAGTGGGAAGCCCCCGATGTTTCCGACGAAGAGAAAGCCGCCGAAGAAGCCACGCGGACTCTCGTCGGCGAGGATTTCTTCAAAGCTCTCAAGGAACCCGGCGACAAGGCCGCCCGCAAGAACCGCATTGAAGAGGTGATGGACGGCACGATCGAAAAGCTTGGAGAAGATCACAGTCCGGCCCACGTGAAGTCAACGCTCTACGCCCTCGAAACCGAGGCAGTGCGCAGCACGATCCTCGAAGATAACACTCGGCCCGACGGTCGAAAGCTGGATGAAATCCGCCCTCTCGAATCCGAGGTCGGCTACCTCCCCCGCGTGCATGGTTCCGGGATGTTCACACGCGGTGAAACCCAGATCCTCGGCGTTCTCACGCTTGCATCGGCTGGTGAACGTCAACGGCTCGACACCTACAGTCTCGAAACCGAAAAGCATTTCATTCACCACTACAACTTCCCACCGTATTCCACCGGTGAGGCAGGGCGATTTGGATTCACCGGACGGCGCGAGGTTGGGCACGGCGCACTCGCAGAACGGGCGCTGCGGCCAGTCGTCCCCGACCAGACTGAATTTCCCTACACGATCCGGCTCGTTTCCGAGGCGCTCAGCTCGAACGGCTCGACATCGATGGCCAGCGTCTGCGCCGGTTCCCTCGCGATGATGGACGGCGGGATCCCGATCAAGGCCCCCGTCGCCGGTATCGCCATGGGCCTGATCACTGGTGAGGCTGGGAAATATGCAATCCTTACCGATATCCAGGGTGCAGAGGACCACTCGGGCGACATGGACTTCAAGGTTGCTGGCACACGCGACGGCGTGACCGCGCTGCAGATGGACATCAAGGTCAAGGGAATCACGTTCGAGATCATGGAGCAGGCCCTCGAGCAGGCCAGGATCGCCCGACTGCAGATCCTCGACAACATGGAAAACACGATCGCGACGACACGGGATGACCTGAGCGAGTTCGCACCGCGAATGCTCTCCCTCAAGATCCCGACCGACAAGATCGGTGCCATCATCGGACCGGGTGGCTCGGTAATTCGCGGAATGATCGACGAGTTCGGTGTCACCATCGACGTTCAGGACGACGGTACCGTCGTAATCGGTTCGCCCGACCGTGAGAACGCCGAAAAGGCCGAAAACGCCATCAATTCCCTCACAAAGGAAGTCGAAGTTGGCGACACCTACACCGGCCGGGTAGTGCGCATCATGCCCTTCGGAGCTTTCGTGCAAATACTCCCGGGCAAGGACGGAATGGTCCACATCAGTGAACTTGCACAGCACCGCGTGCCCGATGTCGAGTCGGTTGTTAGCATCGGCGACCAGCTTGAAGTGATGGTCATCAACATCGATGGCATGGGTCGCATCGATCTGTCGCACCGTGCACTGCTCGAACAGGGCAACGAAGGCGGTGGCGGTGGCGATGACGATGGTCCACCCCGGGAGTCGCGTCGCGAATCGCGTGAACGGGACGACCGGGACGATCGCGGCCCACAAGGCCGAGATTTCGATCGCGGAGGCCGCGGAGGTCGCGGCGGTGATCGTGGCGGTCGCGGTGGTGATCGCGGTGGCCGCGGCAGGGACCGTGGCGGTCGCGGCCCGAGGGACGATCGAGGTGGTGACCGGGGCAGAGGCTCCCGTGATTCACGCGACGACCGTCGAGATTACGATGATGATCGCCGTGGTCCACGCTCAGACGGGGATGACGAAGGCCAGCGAGATCGAGGTTCACGACGCCCCGCCGGTGGTTATGATGGAAGTGGTCGGCGGTCGGGTCCGCCCCGTCGGCGCTAAAACCGGCTCGCACAGCCAGCCAGTACAACGCCGGACTAAACTGGACCGGACTGAATAGCGACAGGCAACGGAAAACAGCAGTAGCGAAAAACGACGATACGATGACACCGGAAATTACAGTTGCTGTTCATGGCGCACTCGGCAGGATGGGTTCCACTGTCCTGACCGCAGTCGCTGCCGAAAACGGCGCAGTGCCGGTTGGGGGAGCAGACATCGCAGCCACCTCCGGCAATGTCGAGGTCGCCGGTACGTCGCTATCGGTACCGCTTGCACTCGACCTGTTGACGCTCTTCGAGACCGTTACTCCCGATGTCGTTGTCGACTTCACGAACGGTGAGGCCGCGAAGCAGGCGATCACCACCTGCATCGGAGCGGGTGTGAAAGTCGTTTCAGGATCGACCGGGCTTTCCCCCGAAGACCTCGAAGACATCAGGCAACAGGCCGCGGCAGAGGGAGTAGGGGTCATCTCGGCATCCAACTTCGCCCTCGGCGCGGTCGTTCTGATGCACCTTGCAGGTATCGCTGCGAGATATTTCGACTATGCCGACCTGCTCGAAAGCCACCACGAAGCCAAAGTTGACGCACCCTCCGGAACGGCGCTTTCCATTGCCATGGCAATGATCGAAGGCCGTGGTTCGGGGTTCGAGCAGAATGTCGTAGAACTGCAAACCCTGGCAGGAACGCGCGGTGGTAACTACGAAGGAATAAACGTCCACAGCGCCCGAATGCCCGGCCGGGTCGCACGGCACGAGGTCGTCTTCGGCGCACTCGGCCAGACACTGACGCTGATCCACGATTCGATAAACCGCGAGAGCTTTATGCCGGGCGTAATGCTGGCAGTCAAAGCCGTGACCGAAGAAGACGAACTCGTCGTCGGCCTCGATAACGTGCTCGGACTCGGTAAGTCGAAGCCGTAGCCGGCGGCCGTATATTCGGTGCCGCTGGCCAACCCCGTATTTTTCAATAAGTGTTTAATTGTGCAGTGTCGCCCGAAGCGATTCCTACCTAATGGATGGTTCGGGGCGGTCGCACAGTAGTGTGGGACAGAGAAATGAACAGCAACGATCTGAAAATCGCGATAGTGGGAGCGACCGGCGCTGCAGGTGGCACGGCCCTTGAATTGCTCCTTGAACGGCAGCATCCTGCGCGGAACATCACTGCTCTCGCATCCGCGAGGTCGGCCGGGAAAAACCTCCCCTACGGCGATACCGAGCTAACCGTTTTCGAGGCGACTCCCGAAGCGTTTGATGGCGTCGACGTGGCCCTTTTCGCAGCTGGCGGCACCGTGAGTAAGCGGCTTGCCCATGAAGCGGTCGAGCGTGGCGTATTCGTAATCGACAAAGGGTCGATCTTCCGAATGGACCCGACCATCCCGCTGGTTGTTCCGGAAGTGAACGGCGACGACATCGAATGGCACCCCGGTATCGTCTCGACGCCTAATTGCACTACAACGCCAATGGTGATGGCGCTCGATGC
>JASLNQ010000229.1 GCA_030745955.1 Dehalococcoidia bacterium
TTGTTCGCCTGAGCCTCCGGCGTAACCCACAACGCGAGCTGGCGCTCGGTCATGATCCAGCCCGGCACCACGCTATTGACGCGGATCTTGTCGGGCCCGAGTTCGCGCGCCATCACCCGGGTCAGACCCTCGATCGCCGCCTTGGCGGCGGCGTACGCGGGGAAGATCGGGTCCTTGATCATCCAGCCGATCGAGCCCAGGTTGACGATCGCCCCGCCGCCCGATTGCTCCATCGGTAAGGCCACCGCCCGCGTGCCGAGGAAGATGCCGACCGTGCTGATTTCCATCGTTTTCTTCCACGCGTCAGGCTCGATGTCGAGGATCGACTGGGGATCCAGTATTCCGGCGATATTGACCAGGATGTCGAGTCGGCCGAAGTGTGTGAGCGTCGCTTCAACGACCGTTGACCATTCTTGTTCCTCCGTGACATCGAGGTGCAAGAAGAGCGCATCGTGCCCGGCGTCCCGCATCCGCTTTGCCGCCCGTTCCCCCACATCGTCCTGGACATCGGTTATCACCACTCCCCGGCCGCCTTCTTCGAGGAACCGCCAGGCAGTGGCCCCACCGAACCCCATTAACTCACCTTTTGCAGATGCCGCGGAGCCGGTGAGTAGCGCTACTCTGCCTTCGAACCGGTTGGTGAATCGCATGTTTTATTACCTTTTAGTTTTTGACGGTGATCGCCCTGTTGGGCGGTACCCAATGGGCGCGGCTGTCTCTACGGACATCGTTTGGCAAGTTTAGACCCGGGAATGCCCGGGGAGAGGGCACAGGATTTTCGCTGATTGGATTGGGTGATACGGGGTGATTTATGGCGCGACACCGCCCCGGGGTTCCTCCGCTTCGGTCGGGACGCGGTGTGTTCCGGTACAGCTACGTCTGGTGCACTGCTACGACGAGGTTGGGGATCAGCAAGCCGAAAATCCCGATGAACAGAAGGAACTCCCCGGCGAGGTGCTTCTTGCGGTCACGGAAGAACACGAACGCCGGTATCGCGACGAACAGTGTGAGAAACAGGACGATAAACAGGTAAGCGGGACTCGGCGCCAGGGAAACCTCCGGGCTGTCACTCGACTGGGTGGCGAGAGCGGCGAATGCCATGGCGATCGCGAGAAAGTTCCAGCAGAGAAAGGCCACCAGCGACGAGATGGTTATCAGCTTCGTAACTTCTGCTTCGATCGCTCGTCTTTTGAGCGCCGCCGGTGGGTTATAGACGAGTAGCAGCGCAAGGTGTGTGATGAAGATCATCCCCATCAGGGCACCGCCGATCATTCCGGCAATTACTGTTCGCAGCGGATCTTCCACTCAGGGTCCCGTCCGTTCCGGTACTGCCGGCGCGGGGTCGACGAGACAGGCAGTTTTGCCGTGGACGGTTGTGAGCAGCAGGTGCCACGCGGTGCCGAGTTCTTTACTCGGCGGGACGGTGAACATCGATGGCCCTGCGCCGCACAGCATGACATCCCTGGCCCCGAGGCCCAACAGCTGATCGCGGTGTTCTTTCCATCCGGGGAACAGCGTTTCGGCGATGGTCCCGAACTGGTTGAAGAAAAACTCGGGTGGGCAGTCGCCGCCCGAACGCACACGCGCCGCCAGCTTGTGACTCAGGTTTCCCCGGGTATACATCGATTCGTTCACTCGCGAAAAGGCCGAGGCTGTCTTGGCGTTCGGATCTGGCAGCTGCACGTTCGGGCTCAGTACCAGGAATCTTTCGACCTTCGCTGCGGTGATCGGTGTCACATCCTCTCCCCTGCCCTGCACCAGCGCCGTGCCGCCTCGCACAAGGAACGGGACATCGGACCCGATATCGGCCGCTATCTCGGTAAGTTCATCAAGTGACAGTTCCAGGTCCCATAGCCTGTTCAGGCCCCTGAGCGTCGCCGCTGCGTCGGCCGATCCACCACCGAGTCCGGCAGCGACCGGGATGCTTTTTTGGACGTGGACCCTTGCTCCAGCCGCAACGCCCGTCCGTTCTTTCAAGACGGTAGCCGCCCGGGTTGCGAGATTGACTTCGGGAGCGAGCAGGTCGTTATCGCAGGTGACGGCAATCTCGCCCGATCCCGGTGACTCGGAGAACGTGATCGTGTCGAACAGCTCCACCGTTTGCATCACTGACACCAGGTTGTGATAGCCGTCCCGCCGTTTGCCGAGAATTTCGAGTGTCAGGTTCACCTTGGCAAAAGCCTGCTCGGTTATTGCCGTGGATTCACCCATCGCGGCGACCGTTCTTCTTACGGCGGCCTGAGCCGGGGACTTGCTCGGGCCTGCCCTGCCCGACCCACGTGTCGTACAGGACCTGCCAGTCGGCGATCGACAGTGTGGCCGGCCGTCTCGATGTCTCAAATCCTGTCAGTTCGACGAGTGACCGGGCGTCTTCGAGGGCAATGAAAAGACCGTCGGACAGGGAGTTGTGCAGCTGTTTTCGTGGACTCCTGAAGCCTTTTCGGACCAGGTTGAAGAAATCTTCTGCCGACTCAAACCGCACCCTTGGTGTTGCGGTGGGGGTTAGCTTCAAAACCGACGAGTGCACTTTAGGTGGCGGGTTGAAGGACTCGGGCGGCACGTCGACGATGTGCTCGGTCTCGGCGTAGACCTGGACCGCCACGGAGAGCAGGCTCATCTCGCCGGGTGTGGCTGCCATTTCCCGTGCGACCTCACGCTGGACCATGATGACCATCGCCGTTGGCTTGCGGGTCGACTCTAGAAAATTCCTGACGATGGGGTTGGCGGCGTAGTAAGGCAGGTTGCCGACTGTCTTGTAGTCGCTTTCCGTGAGCCATGGATCGAGGTCGGAGCCGAACAGGCGGGCATCGGCGTTCAGGACTCGTACGTTGGGATCGGACTCGTACTTCGCCGCGAGCCAGTCAGCCAGGTCGATGTCGTACTCGATCAGCAGTGTCCGGCCCGCCCTGCGTACCAGTTCTTCCGTGAGAGCCCCGCGCCCGGGTCCGATCTCGACAACCGTTTCGGTCGGACTCAAGTCGGCCGCGGCAATGATCGATTCAACCACCGCGGTATCCTTGAGAAAATGTTGACCCAGTCTTTGTGGGGCCATGTGCGAATCCTGGCGGGTTCGGGGCAAGTGGCATGTGCGATTGACCGGTGCGAGACGGTCTTTGCCGCCCTGGCGCTGACAGACTATCCCAGGCTGCGGCTGGCGCTAAATTGACCGTGCACCCCCGTGTCGCAAGGCGCAAGTGACATAGAAGGCAATACTGACTCTAGCCCGGCGCTCCCACGGCACCCGAGGTGATTCGCTTACCGCTGCTACCTTCCGGTCCTGACGGGGTTCACGAGGCCTCGCCGCGCAGGACCAGGCTATCAACATCACATACTGACTCCAGCGGCCACATGCGAACAGACTCGACAGGGGACTTCAGCCTCGCTGTAGCGGATTGCGAGTACAGGGCACCGCTAACGCCCCACCTAGCACGACCATTTCCATCGTACTACTGTGTGTTGAAATAGTCGTCAGAATCGCAGACGAATACCAGTCTCATTGCCGATAGAATTCCGATATGACACACGCAACGCCCGCAACACCCCCGATCACCAAGGCCGTCATTCCAGTAGGCGGGCTGGGAACGCGGTTCCTGCCTGCCACCCGCACGCTCCCCAAGCTGCTGCTACCGGTCCTCAATATCCCGGTGATCGACTACGCGGTGCGGGAAGCCGCCGGGGCCGGTGTGACGGACATTGCGATCGTGATGTCGCCCGGCATGGAATCGGTGGTCGACTACTTCCAGGACCAGGTGGTGCTCGAGCGGGAGCTTGAAACCCGCGGGCGCGACGAATTGTTGGAAGCCCAGCTGGAGATCGCTTCGCTGGCAAACGTGACGACTGTTTATCAGCACGAACCGAGGGGGCCGGGTCACGCTATTTTGCAGGCACGGGAATTTTGCGATGACGAGGCGTTTGTCACGTTCTTTCCAGACGATGTGATCATCAACGAGGTGTCGGCGACCGAGCAGTTGTTGCAGGTTTACCGGCAGCACGGTGGCTCGGTGATCGCGGTAGCCGAAGCGGCCGATGAGATTGTGCACACCAAGGGAATAATCGGTGGGAGCAGGGTTGGTGACGGGGTTTATTCGGTCGACGCGCTGGTCGAAAAGCCGGCGCTCGAAGACGCACCGAGTAACCTGGCGATCGTTGGCCGCTACGTGCTGGACAACGGCGTGTTCGAGTACCTGGCGGAGGAGCACTCGGGGGCCGGCGGCGAGATACAGATTACCGATGCGATCGCCTCG
>JASLNQ010000022.1 GCA_030745955.1 Dehalococcoidia bacterium
CGGAGAACGGCTCTACCAGCACGGCCCTCGACACGAGCTCGGGACGTTGCGCGGCAACCGCGGCGGCAACCCAGCCGCCCAGTGAGTGGCCTATCAACGTCACAGGCCGGTCGCCGAGCGTGGCGACGACCGAGGCCACGTCGTCAGCCCATGTCTGGCGAACGGAGCCCATTCCGAACCGGCCCGACCTGCCCATTCCCCGCAGATCGATCGCAAACAGGTGAAATTCCGTCGACAGCCCGTCGACCACTCGCCCCCAGGTGTGCCAGTTTGCCCCGTACCCGTGAACGAGCACCAGCACCGGCGCACCGGGTGAAGGTGTCGGCCACTCCGCCACGTTCACCGCAACATCTCCGGTGTGAACAAACCGTTCCGTGAAACTCACGATTGGGAATTCATATATGGAATTTCACGAAATGGGGACATCATCGCTACAGAAGTGCCGACCCGGCCTAACCGAGCACTTCCTTCATCGTGGCACCGATCAGCGCCGGCGATTCCGCCACGTGCACCCCGGCCGCGCTGAGGGCCTTCATCTTTTCAGATGCGAGCGCCGCCTTGCCGGTAATGATCGCGCCAGCGTGGCCCATGCGCTTTCCGGCCGGTGCCGACTGGCCCGCGATGGCCGCCACAACAGGCTTGGTAACGTGCTTCTCGATGTACTCCGCAGCCAGCTGCTCGCGGGTCCCGCCAATCTCGCCGATCATCACTATCGCCTCGGTCTCGTCGTCGGCCTGGAACAGCTCCAGCACGTCGGTGAAGGTTGTCCCGTGGACCGGGTCGCCCCCAATCCCAACACACGTCGACTGACCAATGCCGTGCTGCACAAGCTGGGCGATAGCCTCGTAGGTCAGTGTGCCCGACCGGGACACGACGCCCACGTTTCCGGGCTCGACAATATTGCCGGGAACGATGCCGACCTTGGCCCTCGAGGCGGGGTTCAATACACCGGGGCAGTTCGACCCGATCAGCCGCGTCGGCTTGTCCTTGATGTAGGCCAGTACCCTCACCATATCGAGTACCGGGACACCCTCAGTGATGCACACGATAAGCTCCAGCCCGGCGTCGATCTGCTCGATAATCGCATCCATCGCAAAAGGCGCTGGCACAAAGATCACACCCGTGTTCGCACCTGTCTCCTCGACAGCCCTGGCCACTGTCGAAAAATACGGTACCTCGTCCTCGAACTTCTGCCCGTCGCGGCCGGGGTGGACCGCGGCGACCATGTTCGTACCGTAGCTGCGCGTCCTGCTTGCCTGGAAGCTGCCATCACGTCCGAGGCCCTGGACCAGGAGCCTGGTTTCAGTTCCAACCAGTACCGACATCAGTTGGCCCCTTCCAGGTCTAGCAACTTCTCTCTCAACACCTCCGCTGCACTCGCAAGGTCCGGGGCCGCGGTGATATTAAGCCCCGAGTCGTCAAGGATCCTGGCCCCCTCGTCCGCGTTGGTCCCGCGCATCGCCACCACCATGGGCAGCGTCGCGTTCGTCTGCTTCGCCGCCGCCACGATGCCCTGCGCCACGACATCGGCACGGGCGATCCCGGCAAACAGGTTCACAAGGATGATTTCGACATCGCTGTCGTCCATGACGATCTTGAACGCCTCTTCGATACGCCCCTGGTCGGCCGAACCGCCGATATCGAGGAAGTTGGCTGGGTCGGCGCCGGCTGTCTTCGTAATATCCATCGTGGCCATGGCCAGCCCCGCGCCATTTACCATGCAGCCGACCCGGCCGCCCTCGAGTTTTACGTACGACAGGTCCGATTCGCCAGCCCTCCGTTCCAGCGGGTCCTGCTGATTCGGATCACGCAGCCCCGCGAGGTCGGGATGCCGGAAAAGGGCATCGTCTTCGAGGTTGATCTTGGCGTCGAGGGCAACGACCCTGTTGTCTTCGGTGATCACTAGCGGGTTGATCTCGACCAGCGAGCAGTCGTTGTCGATGAAAATCTGGTACAAATCGGTGATCAGCCTGGTCATCGCACGGACCGATTCGGCGGGCACACCGAGAGCCAGCGCAATATCGCGGGCATGGTAAGCAGTGAGCCCTATCAGCGGGTCGCCGGCAACGCGGAAAATCTTCTCCGGCGTGGCCTCGGCCACCTGCTCGATCTCCATGCCGCCCTCGGTGCTGGCCATCACGACCGGTGCACCGACATCGCCATCGATCACGATCGACAGATAGAGTTCCGTCTTGATAGCCAGGGTTTCCGCGACCATCACCTTTTCGACCAGGACCCCTGCGGCACCGGTCTGCTTTGTCACCAGCCGAGTCCCAATGAGCGCCTCGGCCACTTTAGCGGCCTGCGCAGACGTATCGACAAGCTTCACCCCGCCGACTTTCCCGCGGCCCCCCGCATGGACCTGCGCCTTGACCACCACTCGGCCACCGATTCGGGATGCGATTTCCCGGGCCTCTACCGCGGTCGAAGCTACTTCAGCGCGCGGCGTGGGAACGCCGTACCTGTCGAGGATCTCTTTAGCCTGGTACTCGTGGATATTCACGAACGGTCACTCACTTCTTTTTGCTCGCAACCCCATGCCGGGTGTCAAATTCAACTGGCGCGGGGAACTCCTTGGCACGGGGCCGCAAATCATCGTACCGAGGGTGATGGGAAGTGTCTACGAAAGACCGCTCGAAGGCGAGTGAAGAACCGAGTCCGTCGGAAGGGCGCCAACACGAATGCTTCCGGAACTTGAGGCCGGGAAACAACCAAAAAAAGGAGCGAGTCCACGCTAAACGCAGACTCGCTCCGAAAAAGGATAGGTGGCTTGGTTCAGGCTGCCGCTTCTTTGTAACGGGAATTGATCGAGAGTCCTATCCGGGCCGTCAGCAGGCCAAGTTCACTCTTGAACGTGACGAGGATCTGCTTCGGCACCGTCGAGGTGAGCGTGCTGCCCCGCGGTTCGATAATCACCGGCGGGCTAATGTCACAGGTGTAACCGTTTGTCGCCAGCTCGGTGGCCGCGTTTCCTGTGATCACGTTCGCAATCTCACCGAGGGCAGAAAGTGCCATCGGATCGCGAGCATCCATATTTTCGCCGATCATCCGGCGAACGACCTCTGTCGAAACCTGGTCGCTGAAACCGTAAAGTACGTTGCCCTGGAGCTTTCCACTAACACCGATAATGGCCGTAATGTCGTCGGTTGTGTACTGGTATGACACAGCCTCGGCACCGGCGATTTCAAGTTGAACGTTAAACTCCTTCTGCCACACCATTTGTGCTGGACCGAGGAACGGGTTTACAAACTCTTGCCGCATGAGTCAGTACCTTGACCTTGATTGAATATGTTCTTCACCACCCCAACCGGGATGAACCGGGTTCAGACACAGATGGACACATCACATCATCCCCGATCAATGTTGTCTAATCTAAATCCCTATTTCGCCAGCCACATCGGTAAAACCGCCCAGTAGTCTCATCGGAAACGACACGCTACAGATGTGCTGTAAGCTCTATCGCGCCCGGGGTGCGACATTGTCGAGGGAGCAAATAATGAACCGACTGGAACGAAGCAACACCGACAAATTCGTGTTCGGCGTCTGCGGGGGCCTGGCCGCGAACCTCGATGTAGACCCGGTGCTGATCCGGGTTGCATTCGTGATCCTCGGCGTGGCAACCGCCGGTACCGCAATCGTCGTTTACCTCCTGCTGGCGATCCTCATGCCACCACACGTAACCGGTGACGATGCGGACAGTACTGCCACCGACGACAGCGCCCCGGACACCGGAAACTCCGGTTCTGATGCCCCGGGTGATATCTCCAGCAACCTCGATCAACTGCGACACGAGGCTGCCGAAGCGGCGGACAGGCTAAAAGTCGCACTTTCCCGGGATCGCGCAGGCAGGCAGGCCCCGTCACGGAACAGGCAGGTCTGGGGCATCATCGTCATCGTGTTCGGCGTCTTGCTCCTGGGTGGCAACCTCGGCTGGTACGGCTGGTTCGGACTGGGTGAATGGTGGCCGGTACTCCTCGTAGCGGCCGGAGTGGCGCTGATCGCGATCAACCAGCGCAACCCCGACGATAACAACCCTGGATAGATCAGTCGTCAGCGCGGTCCGGCTCCGTCGCGACAGGCGTCGCGTTCCTGGCGACCACAGCAAGTAACGCCGTGATATCGGCCAGGCGAGGCGGTTTCTTCAGCAACCCCACGACCCGTGTTGAAATAGTGTCGGTATCGAGCTGCCTGTCGGTCCAACCGGTCATCAAGATCACCTCGGTGGTGGGCGATTCTGCCTCGATGAACTCAGCCAGCATCCGCCCGTTCAGCACCGGCATCTCGATGTCCGACACTACAACGTCGAACGGCGTCCCCGACTTTTGAGCCTCGATAACAAGCTCAGACGCCTCGGTACCACCGGCAGCAACGGTAACCGCATGGCCTTCCGCCGTCAGCATCTCTTCGACGACCATCCTCAGCATAGGTTCATCGTCGACGACAAGCGCCTTCAACGTGAATCCAGTCGACTCGTCATCGTCAACCCCCACCCGGTGGGCGACTGTAGGACCGCCGACCGGGAAGGTAAGCCGGACCGTCGTCCCGTTATCTTCGCGCGAGTGGATAGAGACCGACCCTGAATGGCGCTGCATCACCTGCTGGACCATCGGCAGGCCGAGGCCGGTGCCCCCTTCGCCCTTGGTGGTGAAGAACGGCTCCATCGCCCGCCCCGCCGTCTCACGGCCCATCCCCGTCCCCTCGTCAATCACATCGACAACCACCCGCTCAGGCTGCGACACGTCGTCGGCATCTGCTGGCGCGGGGTCGGTATACCCGGCGATAACGATGCGACCTCCCTCCGGCATCGCGTCGACAGCGTTCAGCACGAGGTTCGTCAGGGCCTCGCGGATCTCGGTATCCACTCCAGGCACCTGGGGGAGCGCACGGGCGAAATCGGTCGAAATCCTGATCTCACCCCTGTCAGCAGACTGTTCGCGCCAGCGCGGGCGCGTGAGCTCGATCGTCTCCCGCACGATCTGCCTGATGTCGACCGCTTCGATCTCAAGCTCGCTGGCCTCACGGTCGCGGTACAGCTGGCGCATTCGCTCGACGATGCGGGAAATGTCCAGGGCCGCAAGCCGGATCAGCTGAAGCAGTTTCTTCGAATGCTCATCGAGGTCCGTCGACTCCCGCAGCAGCATGTCGGAAAAGCCGACTACCGGCGACAGCGCGTTGTTGATGTCGTGCGCGATCCCGCCGGCCATCTGCCCGAGCGCCCTGAAACGCTCCTGCCGCATGACCTGCTGCTGGGTCTCAACAAGCTCTACGTTGATCGACCTCAGGTCATCCACGAGCCGCGCGCCGTATATCGCCTGTGCGACCGACGCCCCCACCGCGTTCATCAGCTCAACCTCGGCTGAATCGAGGGAACCGTACTCTTCCCGGGCCGCGATAATCGCCCCGTACGTTTCGCCGTTCGCGATCAGCGTATGCCCCACGACCGACCGCAACCCGGCCGCCGCGAACCGGTAGGCGAAATCGTCGAGGTGCCCGACCGCGTCCGAAAGGTTATGCGCCCCGCCGGAGGGGTCGGGCGTCAGAACGATCGAGTCGAGCGTCCTCGACTGCAGCGGGAGCGGCAGCACACCGTGCGTCCCCGCAACGTTGACGACTTCGAACTCGCCAGTTGTCGGGTCCAGCAACAACCCGCAGGCGTGGGCCGCAGGCAGCAGCTCGGCGAGTTGCGATGTCGCCGTGGCCATGATCGCCTCGACATCGTGCGTCTTCGCGACCGCTGTCGTGATCGCATTTACGGTCGTGATCCGGGCGAGCCGCCTCAGCGTTTCAGACGCCCTCCGTTGCTCGGTCACGTCCCGGAGCATGACCAGCCGCCCCGACGGTTCCTGGTCGCCGGTGCCGTCCGACAACTCTGTCACCGTCGGCAAAAATACGACAGGCTCAAGGTTCGTCGGATTTTCAAGCGCGATATCGCCGGTCGCTTCAGATGGCTCAGCCGAGCACAGTTCGTGGTCCGAATGGTCACCCGGCAGCGCATCGCACAAATGCTGCCCAATCAAGCTTAAGCCACCCGGGTTCGCGATCTTTCGGGCCGCAGGGTTGGCGTCGACAATGTGGCCTTCCGGGCCAAGCACGAACATCGCGTCGGGTATGTGCCTCACCAGGACATCGACGGCGACCGGCACAAGGTTAAACAACTTGAACCGGATATAGCTGTAGGCAATGATCGCACCGGAAACTGCGAACGACATCGGCGTGGGATCATAATCGCCCAGCGGGTTGAGCTCGCTCAGGAACAAAAGGTTGGCAACCAGCGGAATCGTCCCGGCAACGATGGCCGCAATCATCTGGCTCCTGAACATCGACGTTTCGGCGAACGCCCGGTACAGGAGGAAGCCGAACGCGGCAAAGAAAGCGAAATACGAGTACGCCCAGTTAATCCAGAACCAGGAACCGCGCGCAAACACCACGGTCGCGCTGCCCGGTTCACCGACAATCGTCGCGTCGCGCCACATCAGGTCGTGCGAGCTGTTCGTCGTAGTCAGGGTCACCGTGATCACCGGGATGACCAGCATTGCGATCAACAGGCGCGGCGTGGCCAGGTGGATACGACCGGTCAACTGGGCCGCGGTGACAAACCAGAAGACCGGGACTGTCGAGATGCCGACATACTGGATCGGCACCAGCAGCAGCTTGTCGCCGAGATCGTCGAGCAGCACCTCGATGCCGTATCCGGCCGACCATATCGCGGCCGCGATCATCAGCCACGCAAGGGCGGCGGCGCCCGGTGCCTGCCGGCGGTTCCACAGGAGCGCCGTCATCACAAGCGCCACCACCGCCGCGACAAATGTGGCGGTTGCTACGAAAGACGAAGTTTCGAACATCGACATTTGAGCTGTAATCCGCGACGGGGCAGGAATTGGCGGTGGCGTACCCGCGGATCCGTTACCGAAGGTCAGTGCTGCTCATTGCGACCACAGGGAACGTAATGACCACCCAAAGATTACATCACACGCTCGGTATTTCGATCAGCACCGTCGCACCCATGTCCAGGTATTTATTGCGCAGCTCGGGCTGGTAACTGCGGATGCACAGCTTCGTATCGCTGCCCTCCAGCAGCTTCACAACATGCTGAATGCAGCCGTCGTCGGTCTTCAGCGGGTGCTCCGGATTGGCTTCACGGTTGAACGAAAGATCGGCCGGTCCCCACGAAAGGCAATCGACCCCCGGCTTTGCGAGCGTCTTCGCCCGCGTCACCGCACTCAGCGACTCGATTTGCAGCCAGAGCACGCCGAAGTCGTTCCAGTATTCGGCGTAGTCCAGGCGATCGGCGTGCTCGCTTACGTTCGCACGGGCCGCGCCACCCCACGACCGCTTGCCGACCTGCGGGTAATAGAAGTAGTCGATGGCCTCCTGCGCCGTATGCTCGGTTTCCGTCTGCGGCACCTCGACGCCCGATGGACCGAGATCAAGAATGTTGCCGACTAGGTACGAATGGAACGTGTGCTTGATACGGAACATCACCGGAACGCCAATGTCGGCGGTTGTCTCGCAAAACTCAACGAGCAGCCGCTCGTCATAGGGCCCATGCTGGCTGTCGGTCGAAAGGAACGTGTAGTCGCTGCTGCCAAGGATGTCCTCGATACGGCCTTTAGTGGCGGTCATGGGAGTAGAGGCACCGACCGTGGTCTCGCCGTTGCGAATGCGGTGTTTCAGGTTGGTCTTGATAGTCACGACAGGCACTCCATCTGGGAATCGAAATTCAACGGCCCAATGGCACAAAAGGCCGCCCACGGCATCTTAGCGGAGTTGACCGAGTAGTGTGTGGACGAGTGGACTGGCCGCACGCCTGGTGGAGATGGCGCAGTGCCCGGGCGATCAGGGTTCTGCCCTACACCTGCCCACGGCAGCGGTCGCAAAGCGCAATATCTGGCGGAGGGGACAGGATTCGAACCTGCGTTGCCCTTACGGACAAACTTGTTTTCAAGACAAGCGCATTCAACCACTCTGCCACCCCTCCGCCGGGGTGCCAGGGTTTCGGAATGAAACCGCACGAAGAATAAGTCTAATCGTAATTCCACCCGATCTGCACCAGCCAATTACCATATGTCTCTCAGCGGTTTCGATTGGCATGGTGTAGCCCGATGCCCGATACTGTCGAGCAGGAAAAGCCAGACGGTTTCGGTGCGTAATCGCCCGGGTCCACAGGTCAGGTCGTTCGGAGAAACACCCATGAGACAGCTCCTTGAATGGTCCGGGATGTGGACCGTAGTTACCGGGATCGTCGTCGGTATCCTCGGCATGATCGTGCTGATCGCGAACGAAGACTCCTGGTTTCTGTATGCAGCCGGCTGGGTGATCGGCGGGCTTGGAGTCCTGATTCTCTTCTGGTCGGTGATCCGCGATCGCCTCCGGGCAAGAAAAACAGAAGACCTCGACGACGTAGGCTTCAACTAGTCCGTGTGGGACCCGAGTCCGACCACTCTGCACCGGGGACTTCAGCGAACCCCGCCTGACAACTGATTTCCCGACCGGAGCGGAGGGATCTGGGCGCCGTAACAATCCCCCGCCGCAAAACACCCGACCCTGCCGATCAATCCGAAACCGTCCCCGCGTCTCAGTCCACACCCTCCCCTCGACCTCCCTCCCGACCAGCACACTGTCATCCCGGACTTGATCCGGGATCAACCGCCAGTACGGGAAGGCCCGGCAAATCAGCCAACCTTGCCCCTGCCATCATCAGCTGTGCGAGAGTGTCGGGGACTCCTGGTAAAACGGCAATCGAGAACGAATTCCCGCGAGATCCCTCCGCTCCGGTCGGGAAATTGTGTGGTTGTCGTGCGAGGGGCGTGAGTAGCGGACGTAGCAGTAGGCCGCGCCGAGTGTCGAGGCGTTTTGCTACGGTCCCACCGCTGTCATCACCCCAACGCCCTCAGTGCTGGCAGTTACCGCAGTAGTACGCCGTCCGCCCACCGAAGCCCCGCGTCCTCAGCGGAATCTCGCACCGCGGGCAGAACGCCCCCGACTTCCTCAGCAAACGCATCCGGTCGTCCTGGGCATCGACAATAAACGGCTGTCCCCGGTCGTCCAGGTGGCTCAAGATGAACTCCAGGGCATGTTCAAGCGATTCCCGGATCGCACCAAAAAGGGCCTCCAGCTTCCTGCCCGAAATGCGGTTCGCACGTCTCGCCGGCGAAATCCCGACACGGTGAAGGGCCTCATCGGCATAGATGTTCCCGACGCCCGCAAGCAGCGACTGGTCGAGCAACAGCGGCTTGATCTGCGCAGTGCGGCCACCCACCGCCTCGGTAAATTGCCCCGCATTGAACTCGGGGTCGAGCGCGTCGGGTCCCAGCCCCGCAAACGCTTCGTCAAGATCGGTAAACGTGCGGACCGCACCCCAGCGGCGCGGATCGGCCAGCACCATCCGCATGTGTTTTGTCCCGCTGCCCAACGCGAACTCAACCCGGGTGAAACGGGGGACCGGTTCACCGCGAGCCAGCACCACCATGCGGCCCGTCATGCCCATGTGAAGCCCGAGAACACCCCTGTCGAGCACCGCGGCGATCTGCTTGCCGCGCCGTTCAAGCCGCTCTACCCGCCGGCCCGGCAACGGCACCAGGTCTGAAATCGCCCCCGTGCCCTTTTCAGGACTCGGCTTGTCCTCAACCACAACCCGCTCGAAGACGCTGCCGGGCATGCCCTCTCGAACGAGATAACGCCGCAGCGATTCAACTTCCGGTAGTTCAGGCATGGCAGGCTATTCTATGCCGACGCCGAAAAGTACCGTCATCTTGCCCTTATCGCGCACCCCGTCATCTCGACCGAAGCGGAGAGATCTGGTGTTCGCCTGTGCACGGCACACCCCAACGTCGATAACCCGAGATTCCTCCGCTCCGGTCGGAATGAGGTGCAGCGCGCGGTACCGTCAGGCAGCGCCCCTCAGGTCCCTCGACTCCGCTCGGAACGTGCTACCAATGCGGCCCATTCCCTTCACCCAACTCATGTACGCGGGCAAAGTTCGGGTGATAGTGTTTACCGATCCCGGCACTGAGAAACCGACTGGCGCTCCCGGGCCTCCTACGAAACGAAAAACCTCAGCGGCCGTACACCTGGCAGGTATTCGGTCCTAGGCGGGTAGAACAGAATGTCAGAGTACGCGTTCGCAAGAGTCATCCACGTTTTGGGGGTAGTGCTCTGGATCGGCGGAGTCGCCATGGTCACCACCGTGCTTCTGCCAGCCATGAAGCGAATGAAACCGGGTGAAGAACCGATAACGCTGTTCGAACGGCTCGAGTCGCGGTTCGCTTTCCAGGCGAAGATAGCGACCGTGCTGACCGGGTTGTCGGGCTTCTACATGCTGGACTACATCGACGGTTGGAGCCGGTACTCGGACCCAAAGTTCTGGTGGCTCCACGCGATGACCATCGTCTGGGCGATCTTCACCCTCGTGCTGTTCGTCCTCGAGCCGCTGGTCCTGAGCCGCATGTACAAAGAACACGGCGCAAGAAACCCGACCAAAACATTAGCTGTAGTCCACCGCCTCCACCTCGTACTCCTCGTCGTCAGCCTCCTGACCATCGCCGGAGCAGTCGCAGGCAGCCACGGCTGGTTCGTGTTTTAACGACACGCCGCTCGAGAACCAGTCACGTTGATCGTAGGACAGCTGTGCGTGTGCCCGACTCGACAGCCCCCCGTCATCTCGACCGGAGCAGAGAGATCTGAGGCCGACTTACCAGCACCATCCACCCAAACGAACACAACCCGATTTCCCGACCGCAGCGGAGGGACCTCACTGGAAAGACCCTGCCTGCCAGGAAGAATCTCCCCATGCACAACGTCGATTGCTATTCAACAACCGCTGATAATTGAGATCCCTCGGTTCCGCTCGGGAAATCACGTAAAACCACAGGTAACACCAGTCAAATATGCCATCGTGAGGCACTCGAAGGACGGCACGCACCCACAACCCGCACTGCACACTACCCCCGTCATCTCGACCGTAGCGGAGAGATCTGAGGCTATCTTGCTCGCGCAGCCTGCCAGCGGAACCGAACCCCACACCCCGGGTCCCTCGGCTCCGCTCGGGACGCGTTACCTCACACAGCCACCCATTCGGGTCGTGCCACGCGCTCCACCCCCCTACCCCACCGAATCCATGTCGCCCCACGTCGGGCCCGTCTTCGCCTCAACCAGCAGGGGCACCGCCAGGTCCATCGCCGCCGGCATCATCGTTGTCACCATCATCTGCATCTCCATCAGCTCACCCGGCGCAATCTCAAAAATCAGCTCGTCATGGACCTGGATCGACATCTTCGACTGCATCTTCTGCGCCCTGATCTCGTTTGAAATGTTGACCATCGCAATCTTGATCACATCGGCCGCTGTCCCCTGTATCGGCATATTCACCGAAACCCGCTCCGCCGCCGCCCGGTGCCCCGGATGCCCCGCATTGATATCCGGCAGGTAACGCCTCCGCCCCGTGATCGTCTGCGCAAAGCCCGTATCGCGGGCGAACTGCTTCACCTCCTCGATAAAGCCCCGAATCCCCGGGTACTTGCCGAAATAGAGGTCGATGAACTCCTGCCCCTGCTGCCGCGTCAGGTCCGTCTGCCGCGCCACACCCACCGGGCCCAGACCGTAGATCACCCCGAAATTCAAAATCTTCGCGATCCTGCGCTGGTCGGACGTCACATCCTCCACGCCGTACATCGCCCGCGCCGTTGCGGCATGAATGTCCTCGCCGTTATGGAACGCCTGCAGCAGCCCCGGCTCCTGCGACATGTGCGCCAGGATCCGCAGTTCGATCTGCGAGTAGTCGGCAGCAAGGAACTGCCACCCGTTCTTCGCATCGGCAACGAAAGCCTTCCTCACCTTCCGGCCAAGCTCGGTGCGCACCGGGATGTTCTGCACATTCGGGTCGGTGCTTGAAAGCCTTCCCGTGGCCGACCCGACCTGGTTGAAGCTCGTGTGTACCCGCCCCGTCGACGGGTTAACCAGCTCGGGCAGCGCATCGACATACGTCGACTTCAGCTTCGTCAGCTCCCGGTACTTCAGCACCGCGTCGGCGACCTGGTACACACGCTCGTCAAGCCCGCTGGTCTCCCTGATCTTGTCGAGCGCGCTGGCGTCCATTGAATAGCCGGTCTTGGTCTTGCGGGTCTTCGGCGCACCCAGTTCGTCGATCAGCAGGTCGGCAACCTGCCGGTTCGACGCCAGGTTCAGTTCCCGGCCACCGATCACCGCCGCTGCCGTCTGCTGAATAAGCTCGATATCCGCACCCAGCTGCTCCGACATCTCGGCCAGCGCCGACTTGTCGATCATCATGCCATTGCGCTGCATCTCGATGATCACCGGCAGGAGCGGGAGCTCTATCTCCTCGTTCACCCGCCGGGCATTGTGCCTGTCGATTTCCAGTTCGAAATACTCTTTGAGCCGCCAAGTCAGATCGGCGTCGGCAGCCGCGTACGGACCCGCCTTTTCGATCGGCACCTCGGCCATCGTGATCTGTTTCCTGCCGACCCCGATCAACTCCTTGATCGGCGTCATTTCGACCTGGAACAGCTCGAGGGCCAGCTGTTTGAGCCCGATGGCCCGGCGACCGCACAGCGCAGCCGCGATCATCGTGTCGAAGCCAAGCCCCTTCACCTCGATCCCCGCCGTGCCGAGCACCATCATGTCGAAATTGGCGTTGTGCGCCGTCTTCCCGACCGACGCGTCCTCGAACAGCGGCCGCAGCGCCGCCAGGCCCTCGGCAAACGGCACCTGGTCGCCCTCGGTGTGACCCACCGCCACGTACCAGGCGTGCTCCGAGCGCACGGCAAATGAAAGGCCAACCAGCTCCGACGTCATCGGATCGAGCCCGGTGGTCTCCGTGTCGAACGCGAACTCGCCCCTGGCCCGCAACTCGTCGATCATCGCACCGAGACCCGCCATATCGGTCACGATCTCGTAGTCACCTGAAGGTGGCGGTGGACCGGCTACCTCTTCCAGTGCCTCAACCCCGGACAGCATCTCCACCTGGCCCGAAGCCGATACGGCGAAATCACCCGCTTCTTCGCCAGATTCACCCCCGGCTTTGCTCCCGGAACTTGAATCCGCCGTCGCCGTTCCAACCTCCGCAGCCATCACTGCGCTCTTTGGCAACCGGTTGGCCACCAATCGCAGTTCGTACTCCAGCAGCGTCTTCAAAACTGTTTCCCGATCGAACACCCCGAACCTCGAAGCCTCCAGGTCGAGCTCGACCGGCACGTCACGCACGATCGTCGTCAGCACCAACGCCTTCGCCGCAGTCTCACGGTGCTCATCGAGCAGGTTCATCGCCCGCTTGGCACCCCGCAGACCCTCGATCTTCTCAACCTCCTCAAGCCGGCTGAACAGCGAATCGAAGTGCCCCAACTCGGTCAGCACAGCGCGGGCGGCCTTCTTGCCAACCCCCGGCACGCCCGGGATGTTGTCGGACGAATCGCCCTCAAGCGCCTTGATCTCGGCCACAAACTCTGGCCCCAACCCGTCGTAGCGCGCTGCAACCGCCTCGGGATCGTAGATTCGCGCATTGCCGAAACCCGTGTACATCAACAGCGAAGTCTGCTCGTCCACCAGCTGCAGCTGATCAGCGTCCCCGGTCAGGATCAGCGTCTTCATACCCTGTTCGGTCGCCTGTTTCGAGAGCGTGCCAATCAGGTCGTCGGCCTCGAACCCGTCGTACTCGAAAACGGGCACGCCCATCGGCCCGAGTATCTCTTTGACGATCGGGATCTGCTCGTGCAGGGCAGGGTCGACCTCCTGCCGCTGGGCCTTGTACTCCGGGAACATCTCCTTGCGGAAGGTCTTCGCCTTCGTGTCGAAAGTCACCGCGACATGAGTCGGCTTCTGCTCGCGCAGCACCTTCAGGAACATCGTCATGAACCCGCTCGCACCGGTCGTGTTCTGGCCTGACGCCGTGACCAGGTGGTCCCGAATTGCGAACCACGCCCTGAACACGATCGCGTGACCGTCTACGAGTAAGAAAAGTTGTTCGTCGGCGCCGGGGGGAGAGTCCGTGGTCATCTGGTCGGTTGTCCGGGTGAAATCGTGCCTGGGCGGGAGGTGTTCGGATTATAGCTTTCGGTCGCCCGCGATATCGACGCGGGGTTGTGCTGTTGACATACCTAGTCAAGCGATATATCGTGTAGCTAGGTATCAACCGGCCCGCTCCCGAAAAAATGACAACGAACACAAAACCTGCCCCAAAACCCACCAACGACCTGGCCGACGCCGCCTACTGGCAGGCGCTCAACCGCAAGAGCCTGTTGAGGTTTTTCACGCTGCACCAACTGAGTTCGAAGCCCATGCACGGCTATGAGATAGGGACCCGCATAGCACTCTGCTGTGACACCCGGCCCACCGACGCCATGATCTACCCGATGCTCAGGGAACTCGAGACCGGCGGCTACGTCGAGCTCGAATCCGAAGTGATCAACGGGCGCAAGCGCAAGGTCTACTCGCTCTCCGAACGCGGGTTCGAGGCATATCGTGCCGCTGCCGACGCCTGGGCCGGAGTCCTGCCGCAAATTGAAATGGCGGTGAAGGAGGCGGGAGTAGAACCCCCCTGCTGCACCACTACTGTGATCGAAATCCACGCTCTTGGAGACTGAGACAATGGAATCAACCGAATCCACCAAACCCGCTAACGAGTCCTCATGCTGCGGCCCTTCAGGCTGTAGTTGCCAGTCATCTGGTGAGAAAGCCAAAGCCAGCGCCAGTCGCGCCTCTGCCTGCAATTGCGGCTGCGGCCGTGAATCGAGCACCGATAGCATCGACGACTGGTGCTGCTGAACCCGGATCTGCCCGGCAGTCGAGGACGAGACCCGCGATAATGAATCGACTGCCGGGTGACCGGTCACCTTATTTGACTACAGGGTGATTGACACCCGGCGAATTGGAGACTGAACGATGAGCGACACAAATCCTCTCGGCACACTGACCCCTTCCCAGGCGGACGCGTCATGCTGCGGCCCCGACGCCTGCTGCGGCGATGACGAAACGGCCGAGATCACCCACGCCCAGCTCGACAGCATCACGGCTGCCGTCCAGCACCGCTACGGCAACCTGGCCGAAAACGCTGCCGAAAGGGCGGCAGACCCCACGCGGCAGGGCGCTGCCGACACCTTCTACACCGACGACCAGCGGTCGGCCCTCCCCGACGAGGCCGCCGGGGCATCGGCAGGCTGCGGAAACCCCGTAGGCATCGCCGACGCTAAACCCGGCGAGACCGTTCTCGACCTGGGTTCGGGAGGCGGCATCGACTGCTTCCTGGCCGCCAAAGAGGTCGGTGAAAACGGCTCCGTGATCGGGATCGACATGACCCCCCGCATGATCGAGCTGGCGCAGAAGAACGCCTCGAGCCTTGAGACCACGAACGTCGTCTTCAAGCTCGGCCACATCGAGTCGATCCCGCAGCCCGACAACACGGTCGACCTCGTCATTTCCAACTGCGTGATCGCACTTTC
>JASLNQ010000230.1 GCA_030745955.1 Dehalococcoidia bacterium
GGGCTGGGGGAATTTCGGTGCGCTCACCATCCCACCGTTCTCGTCGTCGGCATTGCCCACGAGGTGTGTGAAGCTTCCGAAGATCAGTGACTCGTTGAGATCACCCTCGTGTTTCTGGGGGACCGACTGCTCACGGATGGCCTCGACCACCTTCTTGGAGTTGGCCAGCATCTCGCTCCGGTTCGTGGCATAGGCGTCGGAGACCGCTGCGAGTATTCGGGGAAACCCGGCCATGTTGTGGCGGTCTTCCAGGGGGAAGTAGGTACCGCCGAAGAACGGTTCGCCATCGGGCGTGATGAAGACCGTCAACGGCCAGCCACCCGACCCGGTCATGGCCTGGACTGCGGTCATGTAGATCGAGTCGACGTCGGGCAGTTCTTCCCGGTCGATCTTGATGTTGACGAACCTGCTATTCATCGCTGCTGCGATTGATTCGTTTTCGAACGATTCGTGGGCCATCACGTGGCACCAGTGGCAGGCCGAGTAGCCGATCGAGAGCAGGATCGGCCTGTCGAGCAGTTTTGCCGCGGCGAATGCCGCATCGCCCCAGGGATACCAGTCGACGGGGTTGTCTTTGTGCTGGAGCAGGTACGGGCTGGTTTCGCTGGCGAGTCGGTTGGGCATGGGGTGTTGGTTGTGTTCGTTGGTTAGCCCGCGGGGAATTTCGTCCGTTTGGGCACACGTTGGATGCCGTTACACGCCAGCGGGGTGCTCTGGAGACCGGGGCAGGTAGATTGGAGTGTGGAATCCCCGGTCCAGGTCGGAGAAGAACCGGTCCTTCAGGAAGGGTGAGGGCACGCTCTCTATTACCAGCCCGGCGGCTCGAATTCGGGGTATCAAAGACCGTTCAACTCCAGCGTGAAAACCTCGCCTGAGTCCAACTCGATCACCCTGATCCGGTGATTGTTCGTATCGGCAACGTAAATTCGGTTTTCGATTATCGCCAGCCCGGCCGGTTCACTGAATTCGGCGCGCGCCAGGTATCCGTCAGCGGTGCCCTGTTTGCCCGAACCGGCGACTGTCTTGACCTGCAGGGAACTGATGGTCAGCGATTTGATCTTGTTGTTGTAGGAATCGGCCACGTAGATCGTGCCGTTGCTGATGGCGAGGCCCTGCGGGTGCTGGAGCAAGGCTTTCTTGCTCACGGCGTCGTGATCGCCGAAGTCGAAGAGACCTGTCCCGACGAGCGTCACCACCCTGCCCTCGTCAGCTATCGCTGCGACGCGGACCGCGCTCGTTTCGCTGTCGATGAAGAACACCGCGTTGTTCGAGACGTCCACGCCGTAGGGCTGGGCGAGCCGTGCATCGGGTTTTAACTCGTCCAGGATGTCCTCGTTTCCGTCGCCGGCGAACGGGGCGATTGTTCCCGCGGCGATGTCCATCGACCAGAGCTGGTGAAAGCCAGCCATCGCGATGTAGAGAATTCCACGGTAGAGCGAGAGGTCGTACGGCGAGTTCAGCGGGACTTTCAGGGCAACTCCGCCTTTGTGCCGGTAGAGCGACTGCTCGCCGGTGCCGGCAATCGTTGTGGCAAGACCGTTCGCAAGATCGACCCGGACGATGGTGTGGGTGCCGGCGTCGGCAACGTAGAGCTCATTACTATCGACCACCGTTCCCTGCGGATTGTCGAAGAGCGGTCCTTCGATCGTGCTGCCGCCCAACACGCCGCGACCTTCGTCGGCGACCAGGGGAGACTCGCCGTTTCCGATAACAGTCTCAACGTTGCCGTTAAGGTCGGACACCACCAGGCGGCGGTGATTGGAGTCGGAGATGATCAGCCGTTCGCCGTCCGTGTCGGCCGTTATCTTCCCCGGGAACGAAAGGGGGGCCTTATCGGTGGTGTCGTTTTCAATTTCGAATTGCCCGCGCCTGAGGAGTCCCGTGGCTTCGTGCTCCTCGATGATTTCCGCGAGCACATCCCCGAGCGCATCGGGCTCGAACTCCCCCTCGTGGCGACCGATGATCTTGCCGGTGGGGTCGATGAACATCAGGGTTGGCCAAGCCCGCACCGCGTAGGTCTTCCAGATCTCGAAATTGGCATCGTTGACCACGGGGTGACCGATGTCGTAACGCCGCACGGCCGCACGTACGTTCTCGGTCGCCTTCTCGGCGTTGAACTTTGCCGAGTGCACACCGATCACCGTCAACGCGTCGGCGTACTTCTTTTCCAGCTTCCGCAACTGCGGAAGTACGTGCATGCAGTTAATTCAGCAGTAGGTCCAGAAGTGGAGGATGACGAGGCGTCCGCTGAGGTCGCCAAGGCTCAGGGGCGAGCGGGTGTTGACCCATTCCAGTTTTCCGGGAAACTCGGGAGCGTGGACCGTCCCCTCGTAACGCTTCGTCAAGTCTTGCCCCCACAGTTCCCCGTGATTGCCGGTCAACCCAGTCGATCTTTCTCGACCTTACGATTGTTTCACAGCAATTCCCCGATTACCGCAGAGAGCACACTGCTTCGAGTTCCTGGCCTACATGGCAAAGACCCTGAAAACAGGAGCGAATCGGGCTGTTCGTCCCGCCTATTCGGACGGGAACACGGGTTGTGTCCAGGCCTGGGTGCCCCTCGACGAGTGGACCGTCGCGCGGATGTAGGCGTCGAGCCGGGTGGGCTTGTATGACGGCGAGAGGCCGATCGATTCGTGGAGAACACGACCGTTGGCACCCGTGAACACCGTTGTGTACCGGGCCCGGGTACCGTCGGCTGAGGTTTCCGGGTCGATGTCTAGCCTGATCTCACGGGCGTTCGACACCATGTCGCCGATAGTCACGCCGGTCGAGGCGTAGAAATCGCCTTCGGCCATGGCATCGAGGACATCCTGCTGGCTCAGCGTTGCCGCCCTTACCTGTACCCACCCCCTGCCGGGGTTCGATCGGTCTGGCCCGAACTCGCCAGTGTAGTGGTGTGAGTCGTCGACCGCGATGCCCCAAACCCGACGTCCGTTGCTGAGGAGGCGGTCCCAGATCCCGGCTGTGCTGGCCCTACCGCCACCTCCCAGGTTGTGGGTTTCGGGGTGGCCGTTGAAGACTTCCATGAACTTGTAGCCTTCGACCTGCATCATCGCCCCATGATCGAACGCCCACCTGAAGTTCGGGTGGTTGATGGAGGCCATTCCACCCGCGGCGATGATCCGCTCGACGTTCTCACGCATGGCGGTGACGATGTCGGTCGAATCGGACGCCTCAACAAGCTCCGTGATCCCATAACCGTTGACATGGACCGGGCCGGCGGCCTCGCGCGATGTCACTTCCTCGCCACGGACGAGGAGGGGCCATCGGGTCTTTTCGGCGTCGCTGCCCTCCATGATCGTCAGGTGGTTGTGATCGGAGAGGCAAAGCCAGTCGTACCCATGCTCGTGATACCACTCGGCGACGTGCCCGGGCGATTCGTCGCCATCGCTGTTGGTGGTGTGGGTGTGGAGGTTGCCCTTTAGCCAGCTTTTTGTAGTCATCGGGAGATATTACAGACCATTTGAAACCACGGTTGTCGTTGACAGCCACCAATCATGACGAGAGACTCCGGCAATGCCACAAGATTCCCAGGGCCAGGGGCCACGCACCGACCGGCAACTCCGCACGCTGTTCCCCGATTACTGGCGGCTGGACAGCCTGGTGCGTGCCGAGGTCACGGAATTACCCGACGCGGTACTCGACTGGACATCCGTGCGGTGGGACTGGGCGGGCTGGTCGATCAGGCAGCAGGTGAGTCACATGGCGTCGGTGCCGTTGTGGTGGCTGATTTCCCGCTGGGGCAACCAGCTGTTCGGCGATGAACCGCCGATGTCGGCCGAGCGGTATGCCACGTTCGATTCGGCAGAGTACGACAGGCGGCTCGATGACCGGGTTTTCTGGGAGATCGAAGACATCCTGGGGGCGCTTGACGAATCGATAGCGATCGCCCGGCGGGTGTTGATCGATATCACCGTTACACGAGCACGCTCGATCATCGTTCAACGGCAGCTGACGGGCCAGTGGGAGATGATGCGCGAAGTCCACCCGGACGGTATTTCGGAAAATCCGGAGACCGGGGAGATGACGGGAATGGACCTCGCTGCGACATTCCGGCACGTGCAGTTCGAGTTTTACACGCACATCTTCAACGTGCAGCGATCGAAGATGGCACTGGGGATTGCGCCCGTGGTGAGGCTGCCAGACGCCGGGTATCACACCGTGGCGGGCTGGGATTCCGCGCTGCCAGGCTTCGGGGAAGCAGCGTCTGATATCGACAGGCAACATTTCATTCACGA
>JASLNQ010000231.1 GCA_030745955.1 Dehalococcoidia bacterium
AAGCACGACTAAGGCACCTTAGCCACGAACTTCCGATTTCTCAGAAAGCGAACCGATGGTTCACGCCTTCGCCATGATGTCGACTAGTTCCTGCACCGAATCGGCCGACGCACGCAGCGCCGCAGCCTCGCTGTCGGTCAACTCGACCTCGATGATCTCCTCAACGCCACTGGCACCGAGCTTGACCGGAACGCCGGCGTACAGGCCGTCGATGCCGTACTCGCCCTCAAGGAAAGCCGCACACGGCAGAATTTCCTTGCGGTCGAGCAGGATCGCCTCGACCATCTGTGCTGACGCCGCAGAGGGTGCGTAGTAGGCGGAACCGGTCTTCAGCAGACCGACAATCTCGGCTCCACCGTCGCGGGTGCGCTGCACGATCTCTTCCAGTCGGTTGGCCTCGATCAGCTTCGCCACCGGAACACCGCCAACGGTCGTTGAACCGATCAGCGGGACCATCGTGTCGCCGTGGCCGCCCAGTACATAGGCCGAAACGTTGGTCACCGACACGCTAAGTTCCTGCGAGAGGAACGTGCGGAAGCGTGCAGTGTCGAGAATGCCCGCCATGCCGACCACCCGCTCTTTCGGGAAGCCGCTGACCCTGTAGGCATGCTGGACCATTGCGTCGAGCGGGTTCGAGACCACGATCAACACTGCGTTCGGGGAGTGCTTGGCGACCTCTTCGGTCACCGAGCCGACGATCTTCATATTCGTCATCAACAGGTCGTCGCGGCTCATGCCCGGCCTGCGGGCGATACCTGCGGTGATCACAACGACATCGGAGTCGGCGGTCGCCTCGTACGAATTCGATCCGGATATCTGGGCATCGGTTCCGATCACCGGGCCCGACGACAGCATGTCGAGCGCCTTGCCCTGGGGCATGTCCTCGATGATGTCGACGAGGACTACATCGGCGTAGCCCTGCTCGAAAATGCGCTGAACTGTCGTTGCGCCGACGTTCCCGCCGCCAACTACCGTTACTTTGAATCTCATCAGTCTTTCCTTACTCAGCCCATGCTGTGTGCCATGCTCGCAGTCGGGCCATGATGACCCGAAACAGGTTGCGCTCAAGATATTGTGGTCAGGCGGATGTGAAGGTGGGAATTACTTACCCGATGTCTTCGTGATGATTTCTACGGCGATTCGCATCATAAGCCCGCTCTGACTCCCTGCGAAAAGCTCCGCCGCTACTGCCATTTGTGCGGTTTTCCCTCTTTCGGCAGTAGCTTGCCAGTGTCGGGCCTTATCGCGTGCGTCTCGTTGGTCTTGGCCGTGTTCTTTGCGGTCACCCGGCGAACACCCTCAACCCCGGAGCTGCCCATGGCCTCTACGTGCCCCATGGCGACGAACAGGATGTCTGCCGTCTCGCCAGCCACCGATTCGTCACCCTCGCCGTCCGCGAGCGCCTGTGCAAGCTCTGCGAACTCCTCGTCGAGGATGTTCTTCCGGTTTGCGATGATCTCGGTTGGCGTCTTCCCGTCGAACTGCCCGGAACCGACACCGAAGCGGTTATGAAAATCCCACACTTCGCCCGCCATTTCCGCAACCGAGTCGACGAACTCCTGCCGTGCGATGGTGTTGGGTGCGCAAACACGTCCTGGTTCGTTGGATGCGTTCGGGGGGGAGGCCATCAGAGCGGGATGTTTCCGTGTTTCTTGGGTGGCAGGTTATCGACCTTGGTTTCGAGCATTCGCAGCGCCTTCACCAGCTCGGGCCGGGTTTGCGCCGGGTCGATCACGTCGTCGATATAACCCCGGTTTGCCGCCACGTAAGGATTGGCGAACCGCTCCCGGTAATCGTCGACCATCTCGGCCCGCATGGCTTCCGGGTCGTCGGCATCTGCAATGGCCCGGCGTCCGATCACGTTGACCGCGCCCTCCGGCCCCATCACTGCGATCTCAGACCCCGGCCAGGCCAGGTTCACGTCCGACCGGAGCTCCTTCGAGCTCATCACGATGTATGCGCCGCCGTAGGCCTTGCGGAGTATGACGGCCATCTTCGGCACAGTCGCTTCTACATAGGCATAGAGCAACTTGGCTCCGTGACGGATTATCCCGCCATACTCCTGCTGGGTTCCCGGCATGAAACCCGGCACATCGACAAAGGTCACCAGCGGGATGTTGAAAGCGTCGCAGAAGCGCACGAAGCGCGCCGCCTTGTCGGAGGCGTCGATATCGAGCATCCCGGCCATCTGGTTGGCCTGGTTGGCGACAACTCCGATAACCCGGCCATCGAGCCGTGCCAGCCCGACAACGACGTTCGGGGCGAAGTTGTGGTGAACCGGCAGGAAATCACCGCTGTCCACGACTTTCGTGATTACGTCCATCACGTCGTAGGGCTGGTTGGCGGCATCCGGCACGACTTCCCTCAGGGCCTCGTCGGCGCGATCGGGGGCGTCGGTCGGTTCGACGGCCGGGGCCGACTCGGCGTTATTCGAGGGCAGGAACGAGAGCAGCCTGCGGACATCGGCGAAGCAGGCGTCCTCCGACGCGGCCGTAAAGTGCGCCACGCCGCTCTGTGAGGCATGCGTGGCCGCACCGCCCAGCTCCTCGTGCGTTACCTCTTCGCCCGTCACCGCCGTCACGACATCGGGGCCGGTAATGTACATCTGCCCGATTCCCTCGACCATGTAGATGAAATCGGTCAGGGCAGGGGAGTAGACCGCACCCCCGGCGGCCGGGCCGGCAATGATCGTGATCTGCGGGACCACCCCGGAAGCCAGCGTGTTGCGCTTGAATATCTCGGCGTAGCCTGCCAGCGAGTCGATCCCTTCCTGGATGCGTGCCCCGCCGGAGTCGTTGATGCCGATGACCGGCGCGCCCGTACGCATGGCGAGGTCTATCACCTTCGAGATCTTCTGGGCCGCCACCAGCGAGAGGGAGCCACCGAGCACCGTGAAGTCCTGGGCGTATGCGAAGACCCTGCGTCCATCTATCGTGCCGTGGCCTGTTACGACCGAATCGCCCTCGAACCGCTGCTTGTCAAGTCCGAGGTCGGTCGAGCGGTGGGTGACGAAGGTGTCGGTCTCGGCAAAGCTGTCCTCATCAAATAGCCTCGCAAGCCGTTCGCGTGCGGTCAGCTTCCCGCGCTTGTGCTGCGATTCAACCCGGGCTTCGCCGCCGCCAAGGTGTGCCACCCTGCGCCGGGTTTCCAGTGCGTCCAGCTTCGTTTCGGCTCCCGCGTCGCCAGGGGCGTCGGGCTTGGATTCGGTGGCTATGGGGTGCCTCGCAGGCTCGGTTTGGTGCCGACTTTTGAGTAGACAGGGGCAGGTGCCACATTGGTGAACAGCATGGCACGCAGCGTCGAAAATTCTAGCTTACGTCAAGATGGGCGGCAACCGGCTCGAACAGGCCTTTCCAGGACCTCCCCGGTGTTAGCATCGGTACCCGCACCGGGCCACCGGTCTCCCTGGTGATCTCTCCGGTCCGCAGGCAGCGTTTCTGCTTCGATAACTTGTCTTCCCTTCATCAAGATTCCCTCCCGGCGCTCCGCATCGGCGACCACGATTTCACCTGGGGTAGCCGCACCTATGTCATGGGCGTGGTGAACGCCACCCCCGACTCGTTCTCAGGCGACGGCATTCTGCCCGATCCCGGCGATATCCAGGGCGCGGTCGACCAGGCCCTGCGTATGGAAGACGAGGGTGCCGACATCATCGACGTGGGAGGGGAGTCTAGCCGCCCCCGGAGCGTCTACCCGGACGCAAGGCCGGTCAGTCCCGATGACGAGATTTCCCGTGTCGTACCGATAATCGAGGCCCTGGTGGGGCGCCTGGCCGTCCCCATCTCCATCGACACCCGCAAGGCGTCGGTCGCTTCGGCTGCGATCGCGGCCGGGGTCGTGCTTGCCAACGACGTATCGATGCTGGCCGACCCTGCGATGGCGGAGGTTGTGGCGGACCTGGACGTGCCGATTGTCGTGAGTCATATCAGGCCGGGCGGGCACCGGAGCGACGTGGTGGAGGATGTATTGAGTGACCTGGGATCGGCAATCGCCACGCTCACCGGTGCCGGGGTTGACCGTTCGAGCGTAATTGCCGATCCCGGTATAGGATTCGCCAAGACTGCGCCACAGTCTATTGTGCTTGTGGCGACCATTGCCCGCCTGAGGAAAGAGCTGGCGCTACCGGTGCTGGTCGGCACGTCCCGCAAGTCGTTCATCGGTGCGGTTACCGGCGATCCCGTGGAGTCACGGTTGTTCGGGACGGCCGCATCCCTG
>JASLNQ010000232.1 GCA_030745955.1 Dehalococcoidia bacterium
GATGTACCCGTCCTGCCAGAGGATCGGTTTTTTCAGTATCTCGGCGTAGAAGCCACCGAACGTCTCGATGCTCTCCTGGACCAGGAAGTTGGGGCTGCACGTATCGAGCTGGATGTTCGCCGCGGCCTCGATGGGGCCGGTGTAGAGGTGCGGGGCCATCTGTGCGTAATGCGCTTCGGCCATGCCGGCGATCTTCTTCGCCTCGAGGATCCCGCCGACCCTGCCGAGCGCCGGCTGCAGGATGGACGCGGCCTGCTTGCCGAGGAGGTCGGCGAATTCGTATTTGCTCACCAGCCGTTCGCCGGTTGCGACCGGGATGCTGGTGGCGTGGGCGACGCGTGCCATTTCGTCGCGGTTTTCGGGCGATGTTGGCTCCTCGAACCAGAGCGGGTCGAACTGCTCGAGGCGCTTTGCGAACCGGATGGCGCTCGAAGTGGTCATTTGCCCGTGGGTCTTCACGAGCAGGTCGCACTTGCTGCCGGCGGCCTCGCGCAGGTTTTTCGTGACCAGTTCGGCGTTATCGAGTTGTTCCAGCGAGAGTTGCCGCGGGTCGAACGAGCCCATCGGCATCACGGGATCGAAGCCGACGGCGGTGAACCCGAGGTCGATGTAGTGTTCGGCGCGCTTCGGGGCGTGTTCCGGTGAGCTGTGGATGTCGGTGACGGCCAGGACGCCGGGTGGCGGGATTTCTGGATAGAGATAGGTGTACGAGCGGAGCTTTTCGTTGACCTTGCCGCCGAGCAGGTTGTAGACAGGCTGGTCGAGGGCCTTGCCGATGATGTCCCAGCAGGCGATTTCGATGGAGCTCATCACGCCGCCCATCGTTAGCTCGGGGTGCTGGGAGAAGCCACTTGAGTACATGATTCGCCAGAGCGTTTCGATCTCGAACGGGCTCCGGCCGATGATCAGGCGTTCGGCGACGTCTTCGATGAGCGCCCGCACTCTCTGGCCGCCAAACGGGACGCAGTAGGCTTCGCCGTAACCGGCGATGCCGTTGTCGGTGGTGAGTTTCACGAAGACCCAGTAAGGTCCGCCGTAGTGCGGGGGCGGGTTTTCCACTGCCCAGGTCTTGACGTCCTTGATCTTCATCCCCGGACTCCTGCATGGCGCCGCCGGGTTTCTTCACCCTGGCGGGCTGGTTGTTGATCGTTGCCGATTGTACGGTCGGGGCGGGGGGATTTCCGTGGTCGCAGCGTGGTCTTATTGGCGGGGGTTGTCGGCCGGGGTCGGGGCGAAGGTCAACGGTGAACCGCGGGATCAGCCCGCGCCGTTGATGACGCGGCCTGCTACGACGGAGAGCCTGGCTTCGAGGCCGGGATCGCGGTGTTCCGGGGCGGTGGCGACGGCGTGTTCGAGGGCGGTGTGTACTCCCGACTCAAAGGGGGTTTTTAGGGCCGCGAGCTTCGGGACGAAGGCTTTCAGGAGTTCCTTGGCGTGCACGGTGTTGGAGGCGAGGACTTCGAGAATGCTGGCGGTGGAGACGTCGTCGTGGTCGTTGTGCCAGCAGTCGTAGTCGGTGACCATCGCGACAGTGGCGTAGGCGAGTTCGGCTTCGCGGGCGAGCTTGGCTTCGGGCATGTTGGTCATGCCGATGACGTCGCAACCCCACGAGCGGTAGAGCTCGGATTCGGCACGGCTGGAGAACTGGGGGCCTTCCATTACCAGGTAGGTGCCGCCGACGGAGTGGTTGAGGCCGATTTCCTGTGCGGCTGCGGCAACGACGACGCTTGTGGTCGAGCAGATGGGGTCGGCCATGCTGACGTGGGCTACGAAGCCGGTGCCGAAGAACGACTTTTCGCGGGCGAATGTGCGGTCGATGAACTGGTCGACGATGACGAAGGTGCCGGGTGTGAGTTCCTCTTTGAGTGAGCCGACGGCGGAGAAGGAGACGACGCGGTCGACGCCGGCCCGCTTGAGGGCTTCGATGTTGGCGCGGTAGTTGATTTCGGTTGGCGGGATTCGGTGTCCGCGTCCGTGCCGGGGGAGGAAGACGAGACGGTGCCCGGCGTAGTTGCCAATGAGCAGTTCGTCGGAGGGCTGGCCGAATGCGGACTCGATCTTGACCCACTGTGCGTTTTCGAAGCCGTCTATGTCGTAGAGGCCGGTGCCGCCGATGATTCCGATTGCTGCCACTGGCCCGTTTCCTTATTTGTAGGTTGTTGTGGGTGTGCGCGGCGGGGTTTCGTGCCGTGCGTGCGAAACGCTGGTGCGAGTTTTGTCGGGCACGCCGGGTTGCGCTGAGTCGATTATCTTGAGCAGGAGGATAGTTTACCCGGGTGGCGGTGAGCAGTGGCCGGATTTCTACTGGTGCCGCCGTAAAGGGGGCAAGCAAAGCGCCGGGTGACGCAGCAAGACGAGAATTCTCCGGCTCGGTGAGTTAAGGCCGTGGTGTGGTTGTTAGTGGGAGTCTGCAGTAGCGGGCGGTGCGTCAGCTATTTGTTGCCGAAGTGGCGAAATGGGCACATCGCGTTGAAGGACGTTGGGATGAAAACCGTGTTAGGCCTACGGCGCGCACGGAGACGCAATCGTTCCGGTCAAAATTCCCACGTCTCCCAGAGGGGGTCAATCAGGCCCGGGCCGCTGGATCGCACCACGGCCGCTTTGCTCCGGTTGTCAGCAGCCCCAGCCCGAGAGCAATGGAGACGGCGATCGCCATGGGTTTCGCCGTGGATGTGAGCGAACCGTTGCTCGGTAGATGAGATGATTCGGTAGTGCGGGAACCGGAGTGGGATACCAGATTCGGCTCCGCTTCCCGGGCCAAAACTTACCGGCCTGGCAGGTTCGTAAAAGCCAACGTGGGTTCGCCACAGTTTAGGTTATTGGGTTCGTGGGTTATTCGCGGTTTTTCGCCTGTTAATTCCGCAATCCGCGGTCTGGGATTTTCCTATTACGATCACTTGCTTTGTACAGCAAGCTAGTAGTCATGGGAACCGTCATCACTGGACTGATCGGGCTCATGCTGGTTATCGGAACAGCCCTGACTGCGGTCAACACCGTCCTGACAACCGGGTCAGATCGGTCAAGCGCGATTATTGCCGATTATGAGCTACTTATTGAAGACCTGGAAACGTCGTTCAGTGTAGTCAGCGCGACCACGGTATCTGGCTCAGGTTCTTCTCAGTTCGACGTGGTTGTTACCAATGACGGGCGCAGAGGTTTAGGTGATTTCGATGATTGGGATATCACGGTGCGCTACGACCATGTGGGAGCACCGGGCGAAACGTTCGCCTGGCTAGCGCACTCCGACACGCTCGTGGATAACACCTGGATTACGCATTCGCTTTGGCTCGACTACGCCGATTCTCAACCCGAATTGATCGAGGCGGGACTCCTGAATATCCACGAAGAAGTTGTGCTGCGCATTCAACTTGATCCGAAGTTTCAGATGGCTACTCCGGTCGTCATAACGGTTACTGCCCCGACCGGCTATACCTGCACCACCATCTTCGAGTCGTAGTGATTGACTTCTCTTCGTGCGGATTTCAAGAGCCACCGGGGCCTGCTGCTTTGAGCAAGCAAGCCCGTCGCCCCGGCGTACCTCTCTATCCACCGATATCGCTGTAACGCGACACACCCGCCAGGCCACAACTGGCAGCCTGAACGCGGCCCTGTGGATGTGAGCGGTGGCGGGTGATGGGTTGGGCGGCATGTTGGGTGTGGGATGGGGGAGTGGTTGCGGTCGGGGGGTGACACTGAATCCCATTGCTTCCCGAATGGACGAAATTCTCGGCAGGAGAAGGGAGACAAAGGACAGGACGATCAACCGACGTAAACTATCGAACCAAGCTCTCAGGGAGCAGCTCAAACCAGCCTGATCTCTTTATTACCGAAACTGTCCCACTTTGCTGAAGTCCAACAGCACCGTATCTCAGACAATCATGCCACTACCAATTATGTAAATAGTCTTTTTTGTTTTGACCCAGTCCGAAGTTTCTTGGACGGTCGCGCACCGATGAGACTCGACAATCTATCACTCCCTCACACATACATGTGCGCAACACACCCGGCCACATCACGCAGGCGTGAGTCACCTGTATACATCCGCTATGATGCCCATCTCCGGGAGAAACGACTACCTCGAGGTTGGGTCTCGCCTTGACATGCCGCCAAAGGAATTCAGATACATGACTGACCTGCCCCCCAATAACTAAACCAGGGTGAATGTTAGAAACTCTGGTTAATGAAGGGGGTAGAAATGCCAAGAAA
>JASLNQ010000233.1 GCA_030745955.1 Dehalococcoidia bacterium
ATCGACAACGTATTGATCGCTGCGATCGATGACGATGCTTCGCTGCAAGAGGCGATCAAGATCGAGCCGTCGATACGAGTTGCCTCGGCATGCGTCGCCCGGTTGAAAGAAGCCGGATCGCAGGCAGTCGAGGAATGCGCTGAGTTCGGCTACCACATGGTGACACTCGCGTCCTTCAATCACACGCGTGAACTGGTTGAGCTGGGGCAGCGCCTCGGGATGGAAGTACGCAGTTCAGGTATCAGTAACCGTGAGCAGATGATAGTGGCCGTGGAGATCGGTGCGAACGGCATGACGATTAACTGGCCCGACTGGCTGCAGGATTACGTTCGCGATATGTAATCCCTTACTTCGGTGGGCGATGCTTACGATTGGACGTATTACTATCCAGAAATTTCGGGCGGTACTTTTCGATCTCGATGACACGCTGATTGACCGTAGAGCGGGTTACAACCAGGTTTACCGTACGCTCTACGACAGGCATGAAGCGATCCACAGGGCGACTTCGTGGGAAGAGGCGCTTGAGTATTTCTGGGGGCTTTCGACTAACAACGCGACCAGCCCGCGAGAGGCGTTTGTCGAGATTCAAAGGCGATGGCCCGGGGTGCCCGGGAATCCGGATTCCCACTACGATTTCTATTTCGAGCAGATGATCAGGTTCGTGAAGGTGCTGCCGCGGGCCATGGAGTTCATCGACTGGTTGAACAGGTCGGGTATGAAGTGGGGTGTGGTGACAAACGGCGACCGCTTCCAGCTTGAGAAGATCGAGGCGACGGGGTTGGCGGGCCACATTCCATTCGCTGTCGTTTCACGTTTATTCGGAGCCGACAAGCCCGCTCCGGCCGTTTACATGGAGGCGGTTCGGCTGCTGGACATACCGGGGATAAGGACCGAAGAAATACTCTTCGTCGGGGACAATCCCTACACCGATATCATCGGCGCTCATGGTGTTGGAATGAAGACTGCCTGGATTCGGATGGGGCGTGAGTATCCCGGCGACGCGCCATCCCCCGACCTTACAGTGGACCACGTCGAGGAGCTGAAAGTGCACCTCGGCTAGTTCGGATCGACCGTCTATCGCCACCTCGAACGGTCTACAATCGCCCCAAATCCCACCGGCCGGTGTTCTAGTCCGGAATGCCGGTCCAGCAGGGCGAATAATCTTTCTGTGCTTCCTGAAAGTGAGCGAGCAAATTGGTTGGCGTAGCAATACTTGGCACGGGGCGAATCGGCGGATCGTATATCGAGGTGGTGAGCCAGACCCCCGGTGCCGAACTCAAACTTGTGGCCGAGCAACGACCGGAGGCCGCGGCCCCGTGGCAGGACCGGTACCCGGATATCGAGTTCGTTACCGATTACCACGCGGCGTTGGAGCGTGGCGATGTCGATATCGTGATTGGCACGTTACCGCACTGGCTGCACTACCAGGCGGGCCTCGACGCCGCGCGGGCCGGCAAGCACGTTTTCCTTGAGAAGCCGCTTGCGCTGTCGTCTGCCGAGGGACGGGAGATGCTTGACGCTGCCAGGGCCAACGGTGTGAAGCTGATGACTGCGCACACGCAGCGGTATTACCCGGCAGTTCGTGCGATGAAAGAGCTTGTCGACTCAAAACAACTCGGTGAAGTCGTGATGGTGCACGATATGTGGCACAAGGTTTATCAGCCCCGGACGCGACCGGAGTGGATGCTCGACCGCTCGAGGGGCGGCGGCATGGGGCAGATGGACGGCACCCACGAGATCGACCGCCTGATATGGATCCTGGGCAATGACATCGAGACAGTGAGTGCGCAGGTCGGGCAGGTCACCTACCCGAAGTCTGACAACCCGGATATCAATTGTGACGACACTGCCATGTGCTTCCTGCGCTGGAAGTCCGGCAAGGTCGCTACGATCAGCCGGATGGCCTGGCGGGTTGGCGCGACCGAATTTGGCGGTGATTTCTTTTTCACCGATGGTATGGCGAGGTTCCGTTTGCAGTACGGACAGGCGGAAGGCCAGGAGACTGCGCTTTATATTGGCGACACCGACGGGGGCACGTGGCGCAAAGAGCCGGTTGAGGAGACTAACAGTCTGCTTGATGAGTTCACTGAGTTCGTCGAGGCGATCGAGCGGGGCGACGAGGATACGCCGATCCCGCAGGAGCATGGACTGAGGGTGCTGAAGGTCTTTGAGGCTACCGAGGAATCGGCGCAGAAGGGCCGTGAGGTCACGATTGAGTGGTAGCCGGTTTGGCCTGGGATTCCTGACGTCCAGGTTCACCGTAACCAACATTTACGACTCTGGATTTACGCGCCCCGACAACCGGTTCATTCCCGTTACCTCGGATGAACTGATCGATTATCTGTCGGCGGACGAGAAGACCTTCGGCGAGACGAGTTCGCAGTTTCGCGGGCTGGCAGATTGGCTGGTTCGCATTCTCGAGCAGGAGAAGTCGGCCTTCGAGCGGCCACTGGTCAGGAGCTATGCGCGCATCAATCCGGACCGCGAGACGATCGATGTGCTGAACAGCGGTCCGCCGACCGATTCCGAGTTCGAATTGTTGAACACCCGTGTTCAGCACATGCTCGAGAAGGCCAATTTCGAGAAACTATCGGACGACCAGGTGCAGATGGCGGTCGAGGCGGGCAACACCCAGGGATTGCGTGTGAAGCTCGATGAGACCGACCTTGAAGAGATGGCGATCTGGGTGAGAGGGCGTTCGACCGCGCCGTTCACCCATCGCACGTTGACTCATCCTGTTCGTGGGGAGACCAACATGGTCGCGATCTTCAACCGGCTGGCGCTGATCACGCGTCCGGTGGGTGAGGCCAATGTTCAGGTCAAGTTGTTCAAGGACATCCCGATCAGGAACGTAGAGGCGCTGCTGCCAAACGCGAGCGTAAGAATGGGCATGCGGGACGCGGTGGTGATGGCGGGCAGCGGTGCCGGCGCCGTGTGGACGGTTGTTGCGAAGGTCCTTGCGGTTGGCCTGGTGGCGGCGAGCCAACTGCTGTGGATAATCGCGCTTCCGCTGGCCGGACTGAGCTGGAAGATGTTTTCCGGCTATCGGCGCGCAATTAAGAACCGGGATTCAAATCGTGCGAGGCACCTGTACTCACAGAGTCTCGGGGCCAACCGCAGCGCCATTCACATGATCTCTTACATGATCTGCGAGGAGGAGATCAAGGAGGCTGTCTTGCTGTACGTGTTCTGCCTGGACGCCGAAGCTGACGGCCGGTCAACTTCCGAGGAGGCGATAAAGTCGGAGATCGAGGCTTACCTGCACGGTCTGACATCGGTCGCACTGGACTTCGACATCGTCGACGCGATCGAAACGCTCGACCGGCTCGAGCTGTGGAGGGACCGGTCGGAGTTGCGAGTGATCGACATCGACGCGGCTTCGGCAAGGCTGGAGCTACATGCCCGCGAGGGATTATCAAGGGATTACCACGCGGGGCTGCTTGGGATCGCCGGCGACGACAGCTGAGCCGTGAGCCCTACGGCGTGCTGCCCTGGACGATCTTATCGTCCCGCACGACATCACCGAGCGACCTCGTGTGAAGTGAATCGTTGATCGTGCCGATGTACCAGCCGTTTTGCCCGAACCTGAACCTGCTTATGGAGCAGTTGAAGATGTCGGTGCGCCTGAGTAGCCGGTTGTCCATGCCCGTTATGTAGTGGAACAGGTTTCTCAGCGTGTCGCCGTGGCTCACGATAGCGATCGTGTGGGTGCCGGGTATTTTCAGCCAGTTGGGGTTGTAGGTGATTTCATCTTCGAGCCAGTTCGAAGCCCGACGCTCCACCCACCTGTCGGTCTCGCCGTCGGCCGGCTTGAACCACTTGCCTTTCTCGGCCTGGAGCATGCGGACTTCTGGCGGCATTACGTCGACGGCCAGCTTGCCCCTCCATGCGGGGACCTGGCGTTCGATGATGGCTCCGACTTTTTCGAACTCAGCGTCCGGGATCCCCATGCCCCGCAACATGCTTTCGGTGGTCTGCACCGCTCGTGTGAGTGTCGAAGAGTATATTCGTTCGAACTGCACGCCCTCGTCGGCCAGGCGGCGGCCCAGGGCTTCTGCCTGCTTGTGACCGCGTTCTGTCATCGGGGCGTTGAAGTTCACACCGGCCGCAATGCCGGGAGTGACGTTCGATTGCGATTCGCCGTGCCGGATGAAGTAGAAATCGAATTCGACGTTTTCGTGGATCAC
>JASLNQ010000234.1 GCA_030745955.1 Dehalococcoidia bacterium
GCCAGTTTCAATGACATTATTCTCGGGTCTGCAACCGACGACTGCACGGTGATTGCATCGGACCCCGCGGGTTTCCATGTCAACGGGATTAATGTGCGTCGTGTGCCGGGGCGAAATGCCCCCACGGTGATCAACGCCGTGTTCAACCTGCGCAACTTCTGGGACGGTCGCGCGAATAGTATTTTCAACGGCGTCGATCCGTTCGGGCCGCGCAATGTCGACGCACGGGTGCTGGAGGTTCAATCCGGCGGCAGTGTCGATAAGATCCAGGTCGAGTTCGTCAACTCGAGCCTGGCTTCCCAGGCGGTGGGACCACCGGGGAGTGATTTCGAGACGACCTGCGGCGGCCGGAGCTTTTTAAAGCTCGGCAAGAAGATGCTGAGCGTACCGCCGCTGGCATTACAGAAAGTCCACAAGAAGGACAGCGTGCTGGGCGGTCTGTCGGCCAGGCCAGCCAAAGGCCTGACGGTCGACTCCTACATACCCCTGATCCAGGCGGCGATCTCCGACCGGTTCTGGGCTTCCGATAAATTGTTCGGTGCGAACAAGAACGAGATCGGCTCGGGGTCGCCGGCGAACACCGACGAATACACGCTGATGGAAGCGAACTTCTCACTGATCTGGGGACTGGCCATCCAGCAGTACGAGTCGACCCTGATATCCGACCAATCGCCGTTCGACCAGTTCATGGAGGGGAATACTCACGCGCTGAGCAATGCCGAGAAGAAGGGCATGGAGGTTTTCCTTGGAGCCCACAAGGGGCAGGGGGGTCGTTGCATCAATTGTCATCAGGGTCCCGCGTTTACCGGCGCGGCGGCTCCGTTTTTCGAAGATCAGACCGCCGAAGTCGGCAAGCCCGAACAAAAGGTAGAGCGGATGCGTATCGGTGACGGGGACAATATCGAGGAGGACCTGTTTCGGTATTTCATTCGCGGGCAGGGTCAGATCGGTCCCTTCCTGGTGAGCGGCGAGGCCGGAGCGCGGGAAATGCCGAACATCTGGCGCGCGACGGTCGGTGGCGACATCACGCTGAACGGGGGGGCTTGCACGGTCACGAGTTTCCTGATGAACCAGGACCGCACGGACGACGACTGGCCGGAAGACAAGGTCCCGCCCGAGCCGCCCGAGTCGCGTGGCGAGTCGCCTTACGCGAACACCGACACGAAGGACGCCGTGTTCCGGGTCGATTGCGGCCCGCCGTTCGAACTCGAGATCACGATAGTCGATAACGGCGTCGGCACCGACAAGGGCACGATCAAGCAGGTCATATTCGGTGGAGGATATGCCCCGTTTCCGGGGGGTTACCCGCTTCGGCCCGTATACGGTGCCACGCTGGCCGATAATGTCGATATCGGCGGTGACTTCACGCTGCACTCACCGGCGTTGTATGACACCGGTTTCTACAATATCGGTGTCCGGCCCACCAGCGAGGATATTGGTGTAGGCGATACTGACCCTTGGCTCAATCCGCTGTCCTTTACGCGCCAATGGCAGGCCAGTCTGCTTGGTACGGCCACGGTGGATACCTTTACAATCAGCCCCGCCCGGTGGGATGAACCGTTTAACTGGTACGGCGACTCCGTATTTTTCCCGGGCGGCTTCGCCGGCTACGCGTGGATGACCCACGACTGGGAGCCGAATCCGCTGTTTCCGGACGCTGCCTGTTTTGACGGTTTCGGTGGGCCGCCGCTGCCAGCGTATACGGACCAGGCGAGCTGTGAGGCGGCCGATCCAGGCAACGTCTGGATCCTGCAGGGCCCGTTCAACCTGACGCCGCAAGTGGCACTTTACTTCATGGGCGCGAACCAGGGTCGCGGCGACGACGCGGTGCCGGCTTACGACCCATTTGGTTTTAATTCGCCGCCGACCTTTTTCCCGAACGTCGCCAACCACGATGCGATCACGAACATGCAGGTGGCGGTGGATGGCTCGTTCAAGGTCCCGACGCTGCGGAATGTGGAGCTCACCGGGCCGTTCTTCCACAACGGGGGGCAGGCCACGCTGGAGCAGGTCGTCGAGTTCTATAATCGCGGTGGCGATTTCGCGAAAGAGAACCTGGGTGATCTGGCCCCGGATATCCATCCGCTCGATCTGACGAATAAACAGCAAAAGGACCTGGTGAAGTTCCTGAAAGCCCTGACCGACGAGCGGGTCCGCTGTGAACAAGCGCCCTTTGATCACCCGCAAATCATCCTGCCAAACGGGGCCAAGGGCAACAACGTCAGCGTCACAGACGATGGGACCGGACAGGCCGTTGAGAAACATAAGAATATCAAGGCCGTTGGCGCCAGAGGCCGCAATAATTGCCTGCAGCCGTTCATGGATGATGACGACTCGGATTCGGACTCGGACTCGGACTCGGACTCGGACTCGGACTCGGACTAGGAAGGAGGGCGCAATGTCAATTACATCTAAACAAAACATGGGCACTCCTGATGAGGAGAAGACAATGAAATTTATTGTGACGAAAATTATTTCAGCAGCGGCGCTGCTCGGGGTGCTGACCCTGGGGAATGTGGCGCAGGCCGGCAACCCGGTGCCGTTCACGTTCAAGGATCGCTGCGTACCGTACGAGCTCGATCCTGATTTCATGCGCGCCAACGGCGTGGATCCGGACAAGATCATCGGTGCGTTCGTCGACGGCGGCGATGCCGACGGCGGTACCGGTAACTTCGGCTCGGTGTCCCCGTGGACCGCGGATTTCGACGAGAACGACGACCCGGTGCCCTGCGACGAGTTCCATACGAACAAACGTCGCACGCGCTACGAGGGCTGTCACTTCTACGATGGCACGCCGTGTTATTTCGTGACGACCGGCCAGATGGACCCGCAAGGATTCACGGATGACGAAGCCGGGCGGCGCGCATTCGAGATTGCCGAACACTTTGTGCTCTACGAATTCACGCAGCTGTTCGAGGGGCCGTCAGAGCCGCCCTTTGATGTGGATTTCCCCGGCACCCCTGGTTCCGCCGGGTATTCCCCTCCACCGTTGTTCGCGGACCCGTATGCCGGCGGCTTCGCGGTCGGGGCGCAGACAAAGATCATGAACGCGACAGGCACCTACTGGGACGACAATCCGATCGGGACCTGGAAACAGGGGTTGGTCAATTTCACCCTTAAGGCCGGGGCCTGCCGCTTCGATCTGAGCGGCACGGATCCTGACTGCGTCTTCTATAACGACATGCTCGCGGCAAACGGGGAGAATTCGCAGAACCTCGGTTATCCGCTGGTATATACCGGTGACGAGCTCTTCGAGCTGCTCGAGCGTGGCCTCGCATCGCTGCGGTACCGGCTCGGCAACGGTGGTGTCGGGGGCGCCCAGGAAACCGCGCGTTACATCCTGTGCCCGATCCACAAGGCGCCGGATAACGGCGATATATCGCCGGGCAACGATATCATCCAGGCCTTCCCGGCACATATCGAGTGGCAGCCACCGAGCCAGTTTATGGTCCTCAATCTTCCCCCGTTCTCGCGCGGCAGTTTTACCCAGCCGCTCTTTAATTTCTTTGGACCGACGCCGCCGACCGGGACAGGCCCGTTCGCCGAACACCTGATTGTCGACAATTTCCATTGTCTGCAACAGACGGGGAACTTTTGCCCGTAACCTGAATCGGGAACCAGGTGTGATGAAAACCCCGCCGTCGCGCGGGGTTTTCTTTGCTGCTTGATCTAATCCACCGATCTAATTCACTTAGCGTTACTCGACTGAAAGAACCGAGATGTCGTAAGTCAGCGTCTTGCCGGCCAGCGGATGATTGAAGTCCAGGACTGCCGTGCCCCCGTTAATCTCCGCGACCCGGATGCTGGCTCGGGATCCTGTTGGCCTGAACACGGCACCGACCTGACGCACGTCTTCGGGAACCTGCTCGAGCGGTACTTCCCGGAAGGCGTCCTGGTTGACCGGGTAGGTATCCTCGGGGGGCAGTGTCACGGACTTTTCGTCACCGGCAGCCAGGCCGACCAGCGCGGCCTCGAGAGCAGGCAGCAACTTGCCGTCACCCTGTCTGTATTTGATCGGATAGCCATCCGCGTTGCTGTGTACCACTGTGCCATCGGGCAGTGACACCGTGTAACTCAAAGAGACGACTTTGCCTGGCTCGATCGTATTCTTTGTCAGCTCGTCGGCTGAGACATGTGGTGTACATAGCAGGATTGCTATGCACATGAACTTAACCGG
>JASLNQ010000235.1 GCA_030745955.1 Dehalococcoidia bacterium
GCGGCCTGTGGGCGCGGTGCCATGTGTATCTGCGGTTTCCAGGGCGCGATGTCCCGGAGCTGATCGCCGATAGCGGTCGCCTCGTCGATTGCTTGCGACGGTACGTCCTCTTCCCAGGCGACAAGATTTTGCTGGAGCTGCTCGATCGTCCGCGCCCCCACGATGCAGGCTGAAACGACCGGATTTGAGCGAATCCAGCGCAATGCCAGGGCCATCGGCGACACAGCGTACTTTTCGGTCACCGAGATGAACTGCTCCATGGCGTCGAACGTCATCTCGTTCCAGTACGTGCTCTTGTAGAAGTTGGCGGCCCTGAAATCGTCGGAGTACCGGCCACCGGTTTCGCTCTCAACCCTGAACTGGCGGTGTTTCCCGAGCAGGAAACCCCCGGCCTGCGGTGAATAGACCATCACGCCGATCCCCTGGTCGCGGCACACCGGGAACAGCTCTCGTTCGGGCTCCCGGTAGAGCAGGTTGTAGCGCGGCTGGACCGAGGTGAACCTTGTGAAGCCGTTGCGGTCCTGCGCCCAGAGCGCCTCCACCAGCTGCGCCCCCGAGAAGTTCGACACGCCGATGTAGCGGGCCTTCCCGGCCCTGACCACGTCGTTGTAGGCCTCGACAGTCTCCTCGATCGGGGTAGTCAGGTCTGGAGCGTGGATCTGGTAGAGGTCGATATAGTCGGTGCCGAGCCGCCTCAGGGAGTCGTCGACGGCCTGCGTCACGTACTTCTTGTTCACCCCCACATCGTTCGGATTCGGCCCCACCTGGCTGCGCCCCTTCGACGCGAGAACGACCTCCGACCGGCGCGTCTTGATAAATCGCCCGACGTTTTCCTCCGACAGGCCGTCGCAGTACGAATTCGCGGTGTCGATGAAGTTCACGCCGCCGTCGAATGCCGCCGACATGATGCGGATCGAGTCCTCGGCGCTTGTCTGGCCACCGAAGTTGTCGGCTCCGATGCAGTACTCGGAGACCTTGAGTCCCGTGTTGCCAAGCCTTACATATTCCAACTGGTCTGGTCCTTGTCTTGTTTTTCGCTGAGGAGCGGTTCCCTGGTGGATTTGCCATTCGGCCGTCCGGTCATCCCGCCGTCCGGTCGCCCGGGAGCCTGGGCGCCTTGATTACCGGGCAGCAGTTGACACCGGGATCGTTCCGAAGGCCTCGCCCGAGGGTGGCGGGTACGTCATCGGTGCCCGGGATTCGAACTCGTCCGCAACCTCCCTCACTTCGGCCATCACTTCAGCGGGTGCCGATTCCGACCAGGCGCTCAGCACGCCCTGCACCTGTTCAACCGTCCTCGACCCGAAGATCGGGGTGGTTACCCCGGGGAACTCCGACACCCACTGCAGGGCGAGCCGGATTACCGGCTGCCCGTGCCTGTCCGCAAGCGCAGTGAGCTTCTCGACCGCGTCAAAGTTGGCGGTGTTGAAATAGCGGGATTTCAGCCCGCCGCCCCTGGAATCGTCGCGGGCATCGAACTTCGTACCGGCGACCGCCCTGCCGGAACTGCCCTGCTTGCCGGTAAGCAGGCCGCTGGCAAGCGGCGAGTAGGGGACCACTGCGACACCGTACCGGGCTGCGAACGGGACCATCTCCCGGCCGAGTCCCGGCTGGAGGATGTTGAACACGCTCTGGATCGCCTCGAACCGGTACAGGTTGCGCACATCAGATGTCCAGAGTCCCTTGGCCAGCACCCATGTCGGGAAGTTCGACGCCCCGGCGTAGACCACCTTTCCCTGGTGAATAAGGTCATCGATGGCCCGCAGCGTCTCTTCGACCGGCGTTTCGGCGTCCCATGAATGACAGTAGAGAAGGTCGATCCGGTCGGTCCGCAGCCTGCGCAGCGAGTTTTCGACCGCCCGCACGATGTGGTAGCGAGAGGCCCCGAGGTCGTTTACCCCGGCCCCCACCCTCGAACGGTACTTGGTGGCGAGGACGACCTGGTCCCTGCGACCCGAATCGGCAAGGTAGTTGCCGATCATCGACTCCGAACGTCCCTCGTTATACGAATCGGACGTATCGACAAAGTTGATCCCGCCATCGAGGGCGGTGCCGAGGATCGTGTGGGCCGTGGGCTCGTCACAGCCCCACTGGTTGCCGTAATTGTCGGTGCCCAGGCAGAGGTTCGAGACCCTGGTCCCGGTGCGGCCAAGCTTTACATATTCGATAGGAATTGTAGGACTCCCAGTCTTGGTGTTTACTGTTCTGTTTAGCCGTGGTTGAGTTCAACCCAACGGGATTCTGCGACTGACTGATAGGCCGCGTCGACGATCTCGGCCGCCTTCATTCCGTCGTAAAAACTGGTCTCAATGAGCGACTGGTCACCGGTGATCACCGCGTCGGCGAACCGCTCGTAAGGCTGCGGATATTCGGCTCCCGGATCGAGCTGGCCAACAGGACCGTTCGGCCCCGTCACGCCCTGGATCCCGTAGCGTCCATCGGTTGTGATCCTGCCGAGTTCGCCTGAAATCTCCACACGGGGCGAAGTACGGCCGTCCGGGTCGGTACCCCTCGATGCGAACGAGGTGTGGACGACCGCAAACCCGCCGTTCTGCCATTCACACAGGAAAGCCGAGGTATCGGGCACATCGACATCGATCCCCTCCGGGTTGTCGGCTGTTGGGCGGTGCTTCGAGGTGGTATCGAACGTGGCAACAATCCGTGAGACTTCACCGTTGATGAAGCGGACCATGTCGAACACGTGGATCAGTTCGTAAACAGAGCCGCCGCCGTTCTCCGACTGGAATCGCCATGTACGTGCATCGGGGCGGGCGTCGGGCTGGTGCGTCTGTCCCCACCAGAGGTTGGCGTGGTAGATCCGCCCGAGAAAATCGTTATCGAGATACCGCCCGATACGGCCAATCATCGTGTTGCCACGCTGGTTGAAGTTGGTCGAGTGAATTACCCCCGCGCTCTCGGCGGCTGCGAGCATCTCTTTCGCATTGGCGGCGGTCAGCGCGAGCGGCTTGTCGCAGAGAACGTGCTTGCCAGCGGCAATGGCATCGAGGGTGAGTTGCCTGTGCGAACCGGTCGGCGTGATGATGTCGACGGCGTCGAGCCCGTCCATTTCAAGCATCGCCCGGTGGTCGGTAAAGCCGTTCGGGATGTTCCATTTGCCCTGGAACTCGGCGAGGGCGTCGGGATTGCGCCTCATCGCGGCCACAACCTCGACGTTGTCGAGCTTGCTGAACTGCTCCATGTGGGTGTTGGCAAAGCTACCAGCACCGATGATCCCGATCCTGGCCTTGCCGGAGGCTGAAGACACTTTCGGTCCTGTCTACGCGGTTTTCTCAGTGGGGTGCGCACCGCGGTTCATCTGGCTTGTCCGTCCGAAGAGGCAAGTAGTCTAGCGAACATGAGGGTTCGCGGCTGCTTACCCGGACAGGAATCGGTAGGGACTCTGGTTGGAATTCCGTGAGTCATACGAGTCCGCCATCACGACGGCGCAATCCCTGTTACTTCACCAGTCGCAGGAAGGTCAACCCGGTTACAACTGAAACAATCTGCGCAAGTGCCGCCAGCGCGACAGCCTTGAAGTAGGGGGTGACGATTTCTGGCCGGCCAGAGTCGGGACCGTACTCGAAAAGAAAGTCGCCGGTTTGCGCGATCGAGGTGATGATCGGTACCGCCATCACTGCCCACCCGGCGAGAACTGCCCAGACCAGCGCCTCCCTGAGCGAACCCTTCCAGCGGGGTTCAGTGGCTGGCGCCATGCCGGCTGTCCGAGTCGCCGGGGAGGTTTTTGCGACCTGCTGAGGGCGGGCGAGCCCGGGCAGAGCTATGCACATGCCGATCAGCCTCCGCACCGATGAGCGGTGACGGAGTAAATCGATCTCTCCGCGGGCGATCTCGTCAATCACTATCGACGATTGCGGGTAGCACCATCTCCAAACGTGTACCCAGATCAGGGTAACAACCCCCGCAGTGAACCTGGACATGAAACTCAGCAACATCATCGATACCGCTCCTGCGCCTGGTGTACGTCTGTACGTAGCGCCCCGCATTCGAGTTTTCTGGCGTAGTCGCAAGGTGCGGAGTGCGACTGACTCGAATCCCCCCAACCGAGCGCCAGCTATTGCCAGTCGGCAGTCCCCGTTGGGCGGAACGAATGCGGCGTGATGCCGTAGGCCTCGCCATGAACTGCCCCGCCCGGGAATACCTTGCCCGGATT
>JASLNQ010000236.1 GCA_030745955.1 Dehalococcoidia bacterium
GTTGACCCGCACCCGCCCCTCGGCGATGAGCTGCTCGGATTTCCGCCGCGAGGCAATGCCTGCCGAAGCCAGTATCTTGTGGAGTCGCTGTTTCATCTACCCACGAGTCTGTCACACACGGCGCCCCGGCGTGCCCCCGCGGAGCTGCGACGCGCGATTTGCTCACGCCAGTCATCTGGCAAGCAATCCGATTGCACCCGGAGCTAACAAACGGCTCGCAACCGGGCGGGACAGGGTCTAACATCGCCAGCGAACCGTCCACGGTACCCCGCCATTACACCACGAAAGACCGGAAATGACTTACGACATTGTCATCAGAAACGGCACCGTCATCGACCCCGCGCAGGGGATTCACGCAAAGAAGGACATCGCCGTCGCCGGTGGCCGGATCGCGGCAATCGAAGACCATGTTTCCGACTCGGACACACACGACGTAATCGAAGCCGACGGCCTGCTCGTGACGCCCGGTCTCGTCGATCTCCACGTTCACGTCTGGTGGGGCGTGGCCCACCTCGCCATCGAGGCCGACCCTGCCTGCGTACACCGTGGCGTGACGACGGCCATCGACGCCGGGTCGTCGGGTTCAAACACGATAGCGGGGTTCCACCGCTACGTCATGGACGAGGCAAGCACCCGCGTACTCGCCTTCCTGCATATCTCGGGTATGGGCCAGCTCGATAACGACATCGGCGAGCTGGAGGACATCCGGTGGGCGCGGGTCGAGAAGGCCGTGGAAGCGGCGAAACTGCACTCCGACGTCATCGTCGGGATCAAGGTCAGGCTCTCCGAACCCATCGTTGGCAACAACGACCTGGTCGCCGTCGACCGCGCCATCGAAGCCGGAGAGGAACTGGGCAAACCCGTGATGATTCACATCGGGGGTGCGGTGAGCACCTTCGATAAATTCCTCGAAAAGCTGCGGCCCGGCGATATCGTTACCCACTCGTTCACGGGTAACCCGCACGGGATTCTCGACAACAACAACAAGGTGATCGACGCCGCGTGGGACGCCATGGAACGGGGCATCATCTTCGATGTCGGACACGGTGCCGGCTCGTTCTCATTCCCGGTCGCTGAGGCCTGCCTGGAGCAGGGACTCGGACCCGGCACGGTATCGTCAGACGTCCACCGTTATAACGTGCGCGGACCGGTCTTCGACCTGATGACGACGCTCTCGAAGTACGTCCACCTCGGCTACTCGATCGACGATGCGCTGGCCCTGGGGACGGCGAAACCGGCGGCGGCGGTCGGGCTGCCCGATCACATTGGGACGCTGAAGGTCGGGGCCGACGCCGATATCGCGGTAATCCAGCACCGGGAGGGCCCGGTCACCTTCACCGACGCCCCCGGCAATGAGCGCGCCGGCAACCAGTTGATGGTCCCCGTCGAAACGCTGCGCAAGGGCCGGCGGTTCAACCCGCAGCACTCGACCCACCCGAACCTGGTAGGCCACCCGCACCGGCACTAGGGGCGCAGGTATCGCACGATTTCCCGACCCCTGCGGAGGGACCTCGCGGGATACGACCGGGCTTGCTCCGCAGGCTTTGAGAGGCGTCGCAGGTCGGTGCGGGCTACGGTGCAGATGATGGCAGGGCTGGTGTTGGCTAATTCGCTGACCCGTCCCGTGTTGGATGGTGATCCCGGATCGAGTCCGGAATGCAGTGATTTCGTTGTGCTGGATTGCGCTCTCAGGTTCGCAATACTCTCCAATCCCCAGCACTCGATTTCCCGACCGGAGTGGAGGGGCCTCGGGGGAGATGACTGGTCTTGCCATGGAAGCTTTGACAGGTGTCGCGATTCGGTGCTGGCTGCGGTGAAAGGTAATTTTCATCGAGGTCCCTCCACTCCGGTCGGGAAATCTGGTTGTAGCCCGCGGGCCGCGGGTTGCTGACATGGTGCGGGCTGCGGCCGGGCGGCGGGCCGTAGCCGGTTCTTACTCGTGCCGCTACCGCGCCGAATCGTGCCGGGCCGTACCAGACAAAAACGCGAAAACGCCTCTATCGCTTCTTGTATGCTTCCCGCAATTCGGTGCGCGTGGGTTCGGGCAGGTACTTGACGGCCTCACGGAAGGTGACGCCGGAGATGACCGGCACGTGCCGCTGCGTGTACTCGGCCACTGGCCCTGGCCGTACCTTAGAAACCTCGCGTAGCACCCAGCCGATCGCCTTGCGGACGAAGAACTCTTTCTCCCCGATCATCGAATCGGCGTAGCCCGTGAACCTGTCCCAGTATTCGTCATCCCTAATCAGCCCGGGCATCAGCACCAGCAGCGACATTCGCCTCAGCCAGAAATTCTCATCGACACTCCACCGGTCGAGGATCGTGCCAAGTCCCGCCATGTCGCGGTCGACAAGGCTGGCCCCGGGCTTGCTCAGCGGGTCGACCAGTGCCCAGGTTTCGCACCTGCGCACCAATCGTTCGATATGCCGCAGGTCCTCGGGCTCAAGCAGCGGCGAGTACCGCTCGAGCAGCAGCACTCCGAACAGCTGCATCTCGAAGTAGCTTGAGTCGAAGCATTCCAACGAAACACGGAGCAAATCCTCCCGGCCCAGGTCACGGTTCTCCCGGTAGGCACGCTTGATGGCCGCGCGAACTTCGGGGACGGACACCCCGAAGAAGTCGAGGTCCGACTTCAGGTAAGCCTTCATGCCGGCGGCACGTTCCTCCGTGCCCGGCAAGGACAGCCGGTGGGTTATTTCATCGAGATTTATCACTGGCAGCGGTCACTCCGTCAGGGAGATCACATGCACCCCGAAAGAATCTTCCTTTCCGCGCACGGAAACGTCCTGGCGGGGCACGCCCGGATACTGGTTGGCGACATGCGAAAACACCCCTTCCGACACGACCACCTCGCCGGCCTTCGCATGGCCCTGCAACCGGGCCGCCGTGTTCACGGTGTCGCCAAGCGCCGTAAAGTCGTTCACATCTCCTGTCCCCACCTTGCCGACGTACGCATTACCGGAGTTGATACCGATCCCGACCGGCAACCACGGCTCCCTGCCCGTCGTGTAACCGACACCGTGGAGGATATCGACGGCTGCCTTTTCGGCGGTGGCCGGGGCGTCTTTCTGGAACGCGGGGACGAAAAAAGCCATCACCTCGTCACCGATCATCTTATCGACAACCGCCTGCCGCGGGATCAACGCATCCATCGCGACTGCATAGAAGCGATTCAGCAAGCGTGCGAACTCGGCGGGACCGACCTGCTCGGCGAGTGAGGTTGAGCCGCGAACATCAGCAAATATCACCGTGGTATCGATTTCCGCGCCACCGGCGGGAAGGATGTCGTCTCAGAGATTGCACATCCAGGGATTCTTGCGGTAAGGCGTGCGACCGCGGAGCAGTTTCATCAGCGTTCCACCAACACTGCCCATGGGGACCTGGCACATCCCGCAACGCAGGCTACCCGGAAGAAATGAAGACGGCACATCCCGGTGTCCGTCCTCAAGTACCTCGCGCCACATCTCGGTCGTGGCGCTGGCTTCGTGCTCGTGTTCTGTCATTGCGGGTCGCTTTCGCTTGGAGTTGGCCGATCCGGTTAGATGACCGGCCGGGCAATTGGGATTCTCGGCTCCGAGTTTATTCGGAAATCGGAATTTTCAGCAATCGGACGGTGGTGATCTGACGCACAGTCGACTTTGTTCTAATATTCTTTGCGGTGGATAAACGCGGTCAGGTCACGGGTTAGGCCCCGAAATATTCGTAATCGGGGGACCACCAGGAGACTCACGGATGACAAACCAGAACGGACGCATAGGGATTCTTGTCGGCGGAGGCCCTGCCCCCGGCATTAACAGCGTGATTTCCGCCGCTGTAATCGAGGCCGTTAACTCTGGATACCAGGCCGTTGGCATCATGAACGGCTACGAATACCTTGTGAAGGGCGACGCATCGCGGACCGTCGAACTCGGCATTGAAGACGTCACCACGATCCACACCCAGGGCGGTTCGATCCTCCACACGTCGCGCACGAACCCAACCAGGAGGACCCAGGACCTCGAGACCTGTGTCGCCACGCTCGACCATCGCCTTGATCTCGGCCGCGACCGCCTTGGCCTCGGCGAAGCGCGCCTCGTCGATTGTGTCGAACGTCACCCCCTCGGGCGGCTTGAGCGCCGTCACTGCTGGCCCTGCATCCTGCCGCCACGCATCGA
>JASLNQ010000237.1 GCA_030745955.1 Dehalococcoidia bacterium
TCCTGCTGCTCGACGCGTACCTGGGGTTAATCTACGGTGCGGGTATCCTTTCGTGGTCGGGGGTTATCGGCGGTGAGTTGAGATGGTTGCTGCTGGTTCTCGAAATGATGACCGGCGGCCTCCTGCTGATTCATATCCTGCTGACGGTCGCCAGGGAGCGGTGGGCGATGCTCTCGAGCATATCGACGCCGTTGCTTATCGCCCTGCTCGGGTTTGTCATTCTGCATCTCGTGCTGGCGGGGCTTGGCAGGTCGGCGACCCTTAATTTCAACCTGACGTCGATGGGCATGAGCGGCCTGTACTGGTCTGCCGCGTACCTGAGCGTTGCCATCGGTCTGACACTCACCTACAAAGTGCAGCGCTTCGGCAATTTCGCGCAGGCCGAAATGATGCTCGTCGGTGCCTACATCGCCCTGACGCTGATGTGGTCGAACCGGTTCTTCCCGGTTTCGGACGCGCCAAGCGACGGAGCCCTGAACTGGAGCCTGCTGATCTGGGCCGGTGTTTTCGCCTTTGCTATCACCGGTCTTATCGGCCTGGTCATCGACCGGCTGGTTTACAAGCGGCTCCGCAGGAAGCTGGCGGCGCCACAGGTGATGATGATCGCCTCGCTCGGGATCGCGATGATAATCCGAGCGATGCTGTACATGCGGTTTTCTGCAGGTACCTTCCGGTTCGTCCCCGACCGCGACTGGAAGCTGGTCGGGGCGAAGTTCGAGATCCCGACCGAGCGGCTACGTCTGCATCTCGGAGACCGCGTCGAGGTGCCGCTCATGGAATGGGCCGACAAGGTCAATCCATACGGTTTCGCTTATACGAAGGCCGCGTTGATCGTGGGTGTGTTCGGTGCGGTCTTCCTGTTGCTCCTCCTACTGCACCGCACCCGGCTTGGCAGGCAGATGCGGGCGGTTGCCGACAACCCCGACCTGGCTGCGTCGAGCGGTATCCATGTCGAGCGGGTGCACGGCACCAGCGCCTTTCTTGCGGCTGGCCTTTCCGGCCTTGGGGGCGCATTGCTGGCGGCCATCCTGCCGGTCAGTCCCGAGCTGGGAATTGCGCTGCTACTCCCGGCGTTTGCGGTGATCGTCCTGGGCTCTCTCGGATCGATCCCCGGCGTGATCATCGGTGCGCTCATCGTGGGAATAGTCCGGGCGGTCTCGGAGCCGTTGCTGATTGGCGCCGGAAACGCGCTGGACCGGCCAACCGCGAGTGGTTTCGCCGAGGTGATGCCTTTCATTTTCCTTATCGGGGTGCTGTTACTGGCACCACGCGGGATCGGGAACGCGCTCCAGCAGTGGAATATCGAGCGGACCAGGAAGCGTCGATTGGCCGAAGAGAACGGCACGCGCTCGCCGGGCCGGGGCTTTTTCGGATCGTCGGAGCTTGTTTCGACGGCCTTACGCTCCACGGGTATTTTCATGGAGCGGGCCAACGAGGCTAAAGACCGGGTGTTTGAGACGCTCGGGAGTGCGATTTCGGCCGCCACGGTAAAACCGGCGGAGTATATTTCACGGTCGACGGCCGCGGTGGGATCGGCCCGGGCGACGGCTTTCGGCTACGTCGGAAGACTGCACTTCGAGCCACGCAAACTGATACCGGTCAACCGGGAGACCGAGCGGGGCTCGTGGATCGCGTTCGGGGTGTTGTTCGTAATTCTGCTGGTCCTCGCGTGGTCTCTCCCCAGCGCCTCAAGCCTGACGAAGACGATGCAGATCGCCCGCATCATCACCCTGGTGGGTATTTTCGGGCTGATGACGTTCTCGCTCAACCTGCACACGGGGATGACCGGGATGACCAACTTCGGTGTCATCTTCTTCGCCGGAATCGGGGCCATCACCGTTGGGTTGCTGTCGGCCCCGGTTGAGACGAACGGATATGGCTGGTCGCCCTGGCAGGCGACGATTGTTGCGGTGCTGGTTTCGGCCGCGGCGGGCTGGTTGCTGGCCTACCCGACAAGCCGGCTGAGAATGGACTATTTCGCCATCGTCACGATTTCACTTGGTGAGATGCTCAGAATATCGCTGCAGGCCGAACCGTTACTGCGTGCGGGCACCGTCACCTCGGCTATCGGAATCTCGCAGTATTCCCGACCGCTGGAAGGCTGGTGGGACTCGGGCCCATCGGAAACCGTGGGGGGGTGGTTGAGCATGGGCGGCCCTGCGCCTTATGTCGTGTTCCTTGCGGTGCTGAGCCTTGGCGCTATCCTCGCGGTCTGGTACTTGCTCGACACACTGTTCGCCTCACCCTGGGGCCGGATTCTCCGCTCGATCAGGGAAGACGAGGATGTCAGCCAGCACCACGGTCATAACATCCTGACTCATAAGGCGGCGAGCCTTGCGCTGGGCGCTGCGGTTGCGGCCCTTGCGGGCGCCCTCTGGGCCTGGCTCAACACGAGCATATTCCCCGATTTCATGAACCCTGTCCGCTCGACTTTCCTGGTCTGGGCTGCGTTCATCGTTGGGGGGCGCGGCAATAACCGGGGCATGGTGATCGGCGCGTTCCTGATTGTCATCGTCGAATTCGTGTTCAACGTACTGGTCGTCTCGCGCGGAAACTCCGAGCAGGCCTTCCACGCGGTGATTACATTCATGGACAATGCGTATTCGTGGCTGGTGGTCGACGTTGGGAGCAAAATCTGGTCGACGCTGTCGATTTCAGAGCCGTTCCCCAACGGGGACGTTACCGTGCAATTGAGCTACCTGAAGCTCGCCTTGATCGGACTTGTTATCGTTGGGGCGCTGCTTCTTTCGGCGAAAGGACTGCTGCCGGAAGTCCCGGGCAGGCCCAGGAACAACGCTGGTCCCGTTGAGCAGGAAGAAAAGACCGGATCATGATGACGGAACCCGTACTCCAGGTATCGGAGCTGACAAAAGACTTTGGTGGCCTCAGGGCCGTCGACGGCATTTCGTTCCACGTTCGGGAAGGCGAATTCGTCGGGTTGATCGGTCCCAACGGGTGCGGTAAGACGACCACCTTCAACTGCATATCCGGGCTGCTGGACGTGACCTCGGGGAGTGTCGAGGTACTCGGCAAGAACGCAACGGACATGCGGCCCGACGCGATCCAGGACCTCGGGTTGACCAGGACGTTCCAGCACACCGGGCTCTGGCCACAGATGACCGTGATCGAGAACCTGCTCGTGCCGCCCCGGCGGCAGTTCTTCCCCAATGCGGTACTTGCGCTGCTGCGCCCGCGCTCGCGGCGTGCTGAGAAAAAGCGCTTGGACGACGCTTACCAGGTAATGGAACTGCTTGAGATTTCGCATATGTCCAACAACCTTGCCAGCGAGCTGTCAGGCGGACAGAGCAAGCTTGTCGATATCGGCCGCACGCTCATGAGCTCTGCGCGAGTCCTTTTGCTCGACGAGCCGGTAGCAGGTGTTGCCGGTCCGCTTGCAGAAAAAATTTTCCACCACCTCCGGGACCTGACGACGGAGCAGGGTATCGGGATGCTGGTGATCGAGCACAACATGGACTTCATTCTGCGTAGCGGTGTCGACCGGATAATCGTTGTCGATGAAGGCCGAATCCTGATGGAGGGCACGCCGGACGAGGTCAAGGGTAGCCAGAATGTGGTCGAGGCCTATCTTGGGGACCGCGGGGAGAGCGATTCATGACGGACAACGGTGCGAAACCTGTCCTCGAGGTCACCGACCTCGAGGGTGGCTACGGTTCGGTTCAGATACTGAACGGCATCAGCCTGCACGTCGACGAGGGTGAGTTCATCACGATCATCGGGCCGAATGGGTGCGGCAAGTCGACTTTCCTGAAGGTGCTGTTCGGCCTTGCGATGCATTACCGCGGCACGGTTTTGCACAACGATACCAACGTTTCGGGATGGCGCACCGACCGGCTGGTTGGGCGCGGGATCGCATATGTGCCACAGGTCGAAAACGTCTTCCCTTCGCTCACTGTCCGCGAGAACCTGCAGATGGGTGGAATCCGGCTGCCCACCAGGAAGCTCGCGGGACGCATCGAGACGGCCTGCAGCATGTTCCCGGATCTCGAGCCGCGGGTGAACGACCTTGCGGCCACGCTCTCGGGCGGTGAAAGGCAGATGCTGGCGATTTCGCGGGCGCTGATCTCAGATCCCGC
>JASLNQ010000238.1 GCA_030745955.1 Dehalococcoidia bacterium
CGCCGCAATGATGTTCACCGCGTCGAACGTCTCGTGGGTGTAGATCCCTTCCGGGTCACCACCGGCGCTCGCGTAGGCGCTCTCGAAATCTGCCTTGGCAGTCGAAGCGCCACCCGGGCGGGGTTTCGTGGCAACAAGGCCACCGAGGGCCGCAACGTCGGTGAACGAGTCCTCAAACGCAGCGTCTGCAAGACCGTCAGCGCCGAATGTGCTTCCGCTGAAGCCCTGCGCCATCAGTTCCTCCATGATCGCAGCGCCATCGGTGGCGTACGACATCAGGACGACCGAGTCACAGCCGCTGTCGACAACCGCCTGGGCGAGTGTCGAGGCGTCGTACGAACCCTCGGTCGGGTCATAGCCAACCTGCGTACACATACTCGCCGACCAGTTCTCGGCAAAGTTGTCGGCAAGACCTGCGCCGTAGTCGTTCGTCATGTAGAGAACGGCCGGTTCGCTGGCTCCTGACTCGCCTACTACCAGGGAAAGGGCAACCGCCTGCTGCGCATCGCTTGGAACGACGCGGAACAGGTGGTCATCGTCGTCGGCATTTGTGACCGCAGGCGATGTACTGGCGTACGAGACCATCGGGATTCCCGCGGGAGCGGCAACCGCGATGGCGCCGAGTGTCGCGCCTGAACAGGCTGCGCCGACAATGGCGACCACACCGGCGTCAATTAGCGATTGCGCCGATGTTGCTGCCTGGGTGCCGTCACAACCCGAGTCGACGACCACCAGTTCGAATTCGTATTCGTCCTGGGAGGCGTTCAACTGTGCGATCGCCACGTCGGCCGCATCCTCGAACCCCGGTGCGTACACCGCGATCGGCCCGGTCTGCGGGCTTAGCAATCCGATTTTTACATGCGTGCCGTGGTCGTCAGCAGGTTCGTCTGCGACGGGCTTTTCAGTGGCGGTCGGCTCGGCGGCAGGCTGTTGCGTAGCCGTAGCCACGGGAGCAGACGTCGCTGTCGGTTCGTCTTTCTCGTCATCTCCGCTGCCACATGCGACAGCAACTGAGAGGGCCGCGATGGCCATCAGCAACAAAACGAGTAATTTGGTCGATCTCATATCTATATTGATCCTCCGCCCAACACCGCTCGCGGGTACTGAACAATCCATGTAGCCGGGACGACGCAACTCAATTTGCGCCAACTGGTGCAAGACCATAGCAGGATTGGGTTGTCGATATTCGTCGGGAATGCTTTCAGGAAATGCGATTCGCTTATCCAGTAATCCATGAGGAAACCGTGAACAGGTTACCCTGCTACCCGGAAACGGGGCCAGATTGTGCCATCGGGCCGGTTCACAGCACCTCACGAGTTTCCGGCGTGCGGCAATGATGGCCGGTGGCTCCATGATGGCCCGCACCACCCGGGAGACGCTAGAACGAGTCGTCCTGCCGGTTATTTCCCCATCACCTCGTCATACCTGTCCGCAGCGTTCTGCACCACGAGGTCGATGTCCTGATCCAGAACGTAACCGTCTGCTGCCAGTTGCGCCGCATCGCGTCGCACAAGCCCAAGGTATTCCGCCCTGTCCCGGTATCGCTCCTCTATCGAGGGGCGTGGGTCGCCTGCGGCCTCCCGTTCGGCTTGCGTGGCCGAAAACCAGCGTGAGAAACCCTGCATTGGGACCGGCTGATCGGACGCTCCGGTCGCGGGGTCACGCACATTCCAACCCGCGTGAGAAGCCACCGGGCGCGTAAGGTCCGGGAGCCGTATTCCGGCGATCTCGTTCCCGTCCGGGTCGACCGCTGCGACCAGGCACTCGTACGTATCGCCCTCGACGGGTGGGTATTCGCCAACGCCTTCGGCTGCCCGCGCCCCGAGGTTAAGCGTCCTTATCACCCACAGCTTCGACCTGTCTGGTGTGACCTGCCCGGGGAACCGGTCGAAGGTGTCGAGTACGTTCCCTCTCGGCACGGCCGTCTCGTCCTCGATCCGCGCATGGTTGCTGGGCGGCGGTTCGGTCCCCTCGGCTACCCAGTTCTCCAGGTTCACCAGCGCAGCCCTCAGGAGTGGAGAGTAATCGACCACGTTGTAGGCGTAGCGCCCGCGTGCGCCCTCGGCAGCACCCTCGCGACTCTGCGGCAGCGAACCAGCCCCGTGCTGTGTGCCAGCAAAGTGGTACATACGCGAATTCACACCGAACTCGATATCGCTCCGTGACCCGGCATCGGCGTGCATCAGCGAGCAGTCGCCACGCCAGTATTCGGCTGAACTGTTTGTGTAAATGACCTTCGGGACCGCGTCCATCTCCCGGAGCCGCTTGAGCAGACCGTCCGACCGGCCCGTCAGCGGGTCTGCCAGGTCGGCGTCAGCGAACGGGAACAGGTGCCCGAAGCCCGGATACGACTGGTTCGACGGCTGTGCGTAACGGTGGTTGAACGCTCCTACCCGCGCCCCGGCGACATGGGGTAGCAACCCATCGAAAACTTTTCGACCCTGTTCATCGACATTCAGCCCCAGGTGCAGGAAGTGCCGCAGCATTCTGCCGGTCTGCGAGACGCCATAGCCTATTGCGTGATCGAGCCTCCCGGCCTCCGGCAGCAGTCCCGCCACGTCGTACTTGAGGAAGGCGGTGGCATCGCGCAGGGCCAGCAGTCCGCTGCCGGCTACCGGTGCATCGTTTGTTGAATAAACGATCTGGTAGCAAAGGCCCGGCTGAAACCCGTCCGCAAGGTAGACATGCTCGTCGCTGGGCACGATGCGCCGGTCGCTCTCGCGAGCGAACTCCCACTTGTCGCGGTCGATCAACGTCTCCTCACCATCCTCGTAATCCTTGACATACAGGGCGGCCCCGGGATCGACACGGTCGACGGCCCGCAGTGGCCTGTGGATGCGGTCGGCCAGCAGCCAGGTGGTCTGTCGCTGGTTGGGCCTGATCTCGACGACGGTCCGGCCAGGATCGACCCCGTCCGAGAGGTCGGCGACCGGGGGGTCGAGGCCCATCAGGGTGTCGTCGGTGTACACGTCCCACTGCCACCCGATAGAAGCGACCGTCAGACCGCGCTCGAACAGGAAACCGTCGCCGGGTGCGGCGCTGGGCATTGCGTCCGCGCCGCTGCGGTTCAGGGTGTCGACCACGCGCCGCCGACCCCGGTTCGGGAGCTCGATGAGCAGGCGGTGGGCGCCCCGCTCCGGATCGGTGGGCATCACGATCGAGAAGTCGGCGGTGAAACGCACGTTGCCGTTATCGTCACGCGGGGCCCTGTCCAGGTCGACGATGTTGCGGTTGCTCTCGGCGGTCGGATCGACTGCGAAGGTCAGAGTGGCGTCGATCTGCTCGTACGCACCGGTCTCGCCAAACTCGCGGCCCTCCGCGTACGGAAAGCGGCGGACCAGTTTCAAATCGACGACGGCCATCTGCAACCTCCACGGTGGTCGGGACGAACAATGTTTTGCTAAACACACCCGGCCGGGTGCTGAGACCGGGTTACCGGGGCGCAGTCTACCGGTTCGAGCCCCAGGGCATGTGATTCCCCGTTCGCTCCGTTGACCGTTCAGCGCCCGGCACATATCCTCATGTCAGCGAGCGGGAGTAGCTCAGTGGTAGAGCATTTGCTTCCCAAGCAAAGGGTCGCGAGTTCGATCCTCGTCTCCCGCTCCAACTGAACTTGAACTGAGGAGTCCTCACAGAAATGTGGGGACTTTTCGCGAAGTTACACCTAAGTTACACCTTTCGACCGAATTAATTGCCTTATCAATGGTTTCTTTGGTCACCCCTGAACGCACGCGCGCGAGTCAGGGAGAGAGGTGTTAGAGGTGACTGGTTGCTGTCCGCTTCGTGTACGGACAAGCTGTGAGGTCTGACTGAGGCTTATTCCAAGAGACTGCATCTAAAGGGTCGCCGATACTCGCCCCGCACTAAGACAAATCAGTGGGTGGGTGTCAGGGTGCTGAGTAACAGGTTACTACTCACAGTTAATTCACAAATATTGGGTAATAACAGTGCATCCGGGTGTTAGCGTATCGGCATGTCGAAACTACAAGCAATAACACTGATGTCGCTGCTAATGGCGGTTGCAGTTGGTTGTTCTTCTTCAGATCAGAATGCTATCGACAAAGTGGTTAGTGCAACACTAGAACCGACCGCAG
>JASLNQ010000239.1 GCA_030745955.1 Dehalococcoidia bacterium
TGGCGTTGGACCTGGGCCCTCATGGGCTTAGCCTTGCTGGGGCTGGTGATGCTGGTCGTCCTTGTCATTCGCGACGACACAGACGACGTGAAAAAAGAACTGGGGAAACGGTGGGCGCCCGAGGTGGCTGGGGATCAACCCGGGATGAACCCCACCGACGGTCTCACCACCACAGAGGCGTTGTATACGTCAACGTTCTGGTTCCTGGTGACCGGCATGACCCTCCAGCAGTTCGTCCGGACCGGGGTCGTGAGCCAGTTAGTCCCCCACCTCGAGCAGGTCGGGTTTACGGGGGCAGCCATCACCGGGGCCCTGGTGCTCCTCGCGTTCTTCGGCATGTCGAGCAAACTCATATTCGGCAGGCTGAGTGAAACGATCACCGCCCGCCTGGCATTTGTTGTGGTCATGGTCCTCCAGGGCATCGGGCTTGGCATCCTGCTCGTATCCGGGGGCTCATTTGTGACGTGGTTCGCTATCGTCGTGTTCGGCCTTGGCATGGGCGGGATCGGCGCCCTGACCCCCCTCGTGATCTTCGACATGTTCGGGCTAAAACAGTTTGGCAGCATCATGGGCCTGGCCCACTCCGCCATCATTATCCCGGTGCTACTGGGACCGGTAATCGCCGGTATTATTTTCGACTCGACCGACAGCTACGACCTCATGTTCGTGATAACGATCGGCCTTTTAGTTGTCGCGGTCGGGAGCCTCCTGCTGGCGCGGGTCCCGAAGCGAAAGTTGGACCCCGACCACCCGACGCCCGGCTAACGGTGAGATGGTGTCCCGGCGCTGGTGTCGTCCGCAGATCGGTGCGCATGCGACTCGTGCGAGTGGGCATGCGGAGGTAACCCGGCGCCCCGCCGGTGATTCGACCGCTCCCCCAACCGCCGCGTAAAAGCACCTGCCTCAACGAGCACGAGCATGCCTATCGCGGTCAGCACGACACTGCCACCCGGTGCCAGGTCAGCGTAGAAGGCGATGGTCATGCCGGTCACGGCAACGAAAATTCCGATGACCGACGATGACAGCACCGTCCTGGTCAGTCCACTGGTAATCCGCAAGCTCACCAGGACGGGAATGACGATCAGCGCGCCGACGAGGAGCACTCCGACCACACGCATCGAAACCGTAATTGTCGCTCCTGTTAGGACCGCCAACCCGAGGTTTAACAGGTGGACCCTGACTCCGTTGATCCGCGCGAGATCTGGATCGAACGTGACCTGGGCCAACTCCGAGCCGAACATCAGCAAGAACAGCACTATCACAATGGCCAGCGTCCCCATCCACCACAGATCTGTTACCGAAACAGTCAGGACGCTCCCAAACAGATACGAGAACAACGTGCTGTTGAACCCCTCGGCGATGCTGATGAGAACAACCGCGACCGCGAGCGCCCCGTACAGGAAGACCGCCAGGGCGGCATCCCCCGGGAGCAGCCTCCGCATCCTCAGTTCCTCTATCGAAACGGCAGCCCCGGTTGTCGCCACCAGGGCCACGACGGGTGCAAACATTTTCGTCAGCAGAGCGATCGCCACGCCAGCCAGTGCCACGTGAGAAAGCGTGTCGGCCATCAGCGAAAGCCTGCGGAGCACCAGGTACACACCGAACGCCGGTGCCGTGGCGCCAACCAGTATCGAGGCGATAATTGCCCGGTTCATGAATTCGTACTGAAAGATCTCGGGCATGCGGCTACCTGTGTGTGTGCTCGGGATCGTGCATCAGCACGTCGACAGGGAAGCCATACAGGTTGGAAAGCGCCTGGGCATCGAGCTGGTGCACCGGCCCGTGAAAAACGATGTCCCGGTTGATACACGCACACGTCGTGGCCTCGCGCATGACCGCTCCGATGTCGTGCGAAATCATCACGATCGTTATTCCGAGCTCACGGTTCAACCGGCGGATCATCGAATGAAACTGCTCTTCTCCGGCGGCGTCGACACCCGCCACCGGTTCATCCATGACCAGCAGGTCGGGACGCCGCACGAGCGATCTGGCGATCAGCATCCTCTGCTGCTGACCCACCGACAGGTCCGAAACACGACGGTTGGCGAGCTCTTGGACACCCGCCATCTCCATCGCCTCATCGACCCGGTCAGGTTGGCGACGCCTGAAAATCGCCAGGGGGTCGAAACCCGAATAAGCCCCGAAGTTGACCACTTCCCTCACCGTCGCGGGAAAACGAGACTCGGTAGCCTGTGTCTGTTGCGGTACGTACCCAATGCGGTGCCAGTCGGTAAACCGGTCGGCCGGCTCTCCATACAGCAGCACCTGGCCCGAACTGGGTTTCAGCAAACCCAGTGCGAGCTTCATCAACGTGGTCTTACCAGAACCGTTCGGGCCAAGGATCGCGGCAAACTCTCCGGGTGTAATCGAAAAGTTGATGTCTCGAACGACCGGTTCCGAGTTATAGCTGAACCACGTTTCATCGAAGCGAATCGGTATCTGCGCTGGAGCAAAGGATTCAACAGAAAGTTCGCGACCTACTTGAGATTGAGTCTCAATTACAGGCGCGGAACCAGCCGCGTCAGTGGGCTTAAGTAGAGGCATTGGGTTCGGATTCACCAACCGCCGTTTCAGCGAGGCAGGCGCTGCACACTATGAAGATTTCCATACGATGGCCCACGATATCGCCATTTATCTCTTTCTCGAGCGACCGCATGACCCGTTCGACGGTCGAGTGCCTGAACTCGCCCACCGCACCGCACCGGGAGCAGATCGTGTGGTGGTGGTGCTCGATCCGGGCGATGCTATACATCGGCGCGCCATCGAGAATCGGCAACTTGCATAGTGCGCCCGCATCTACGAGGTGGCGGATCGTGCGGTAAACGGTTGCCCTGCCCACTCCGGGTAAATCCCGGCAGAGCTGCTCGGCCGTGAATGCGTCGCTCAGTTGCTCAATACGACCGGTCACGGCGGTCCTGGCGGCAGTGCGGCGCAACCCGCGGTCCTCCAGGACGGTGCGCAGGCTTATCCCGTTCGCTTCTAAGGCCGGTGTCGTGGATGTGGTCATGGTTTCGCCCTTTGCAATTGATACTTGATATCAATAACCGTCGGCGACAGAAGTATACATCTTCGTACACCCGGCGGGCGGTCCGAACTAACCTGGAACCCTGTTCCCGAGGATGTTCGTTCCGTAGGTCTGCGTTTCGAGGACCGTCAAAACCGTTGCGATCACCGCTATCAGCACGACCGCGATGATTAGCCTCGACACTGGTTGCTGGCCAGTCTGGAGGGCCATGCGGGGTGTCCCCACGAAAGAAAACGGGGTCGCAATCGCAATCAACCGCTCCCGGGGCGCGATCAGAAAGGCGACGAGTCCGCCGGCGACCAACCCGCCAAGGTGAGCGGCGTTGTCGATCCCGCTGACCGACAGACCGAAAACAATATTAATGCCGACAATCACGCCAATCGACGTCAACTGCTGGCGGCCCACCTGGCCGAGAAGCCGTCGATTGGTTATCAGGTACATCCCGAACGCACCGAGAATCCCGAACACCGCCCCACTCGCACCCACCCCGACGTTCGGTCCGGCAACAAAGCTAGCAACATTCCCCATGATCCCGGCCGCCAGGTAGATGGCCACGAGATTGCGGGTCCCGAACGTGCGCTCGACCATCGAACCGAAGATGACCAGCCCAAACAAGTTCGTCAGCAGGTGGAAGAAACCAATGTGCAAAAACATCGGCATCGCGAGTCGCCAGTATTCCCCGTCGGCTATGAACGGACCAACTTTGGCCCCCCAGTTGATAAGGTTCTGGATGCCCGACGGCCCGTTGGTTCCCCCGGTAATCATCACGCCGAGGTAGAACACAATGTTTACCCCTACGAGCAGACTCGTCGCAGGAGCGCCGTTTATGCTTGCAGCGAAGGGTTGGCGTTGACCGTTGTATTGCCTCAAATTTTAGAGCCTCTTGAACGTACCAGAGCAACTGTCGGTAAACTGGAACGGTGTCCGGCGTTGTTTCGACACGATGTGGTGAACCGTCCATTGGTTTCCAACGAACGTATACTCACCACAGATTTGCGGAACAACCTCACTTTCCGTACCTCTGCTTTCCATTAACCAACATACAACCTCCGCGATTTGAACGAACAG
>JASLNQ010000023.1 GCA_030745955.1 Dehalococcoidia bacterium
CGTCCTCGCTGCCATCTACAACGTGCACCAGCACGCGCGTCCGCTGCACATGTTTCAGAAACTCGTCACCGAGCCCCACACCCTCGTGCGCCCCCTCAATCAAACCCGGAATATCGACGACGACGAACGCCTGCGGACCGTGCTCAACCACACCGAGTACCGGTTCGAGGGTTGTGAACGGATAGTCGGCCACCTTCGGACAGGCTGCGCTGATTGCCGTCAACAGGCTCGACTTGCCGGCGTTTGGCATCCCGATCAGCCCGATATCGGCCAGCAACTTCAGGTTCAGCCTGATCTTCCGCTTCGCCCCGTCTTCACCGGCCTCGGCCAGCAAAGGCTCCTGGTGGGTGGGACTCACAAAATGAGTATTGCCCCAGCCACCACGGCCACCCTCGGCCACGACCATCCGCTGGCCGGGTTTTGTCAGGTCCCCGATCAACTCTGTGTCTTCGTCGTCCTCCCATATCCACACCTCGGTCCCAACCGGCACCGTCACCTCGACAGATTCCCCGTTTGCCCCGTTCCTGTGGTGGCCATCACCCCTGCCTCCGTTCTTCGCGATGAAGTGCGGCTGCCAGTGAAACTTCGTAAGCGTGTTGATTCCAGGATCGGCTATCAGCACGACATCGCCACCGTGCCCACCGTCGCCACCACCCGGTCCGCCCCGTGGCAGCATCGCCTCTCTTATGAAAGAGACGATCCCGTGACCGCCGTTACCGGCCCGGACTTCTATTACTGCCGAATCAAGCATGTGGAAATCTGAATCATGAATTTCTTGTTGTTAGATAACCGTGTTATCAGTAAGAAATGTTGACTTGTGGACAACCCTCTCGAACTGAGTATAAGACGGCTGTTGATCGGTCGTTGGTAACCGTGCTTTTGATGTCGAGATATTCGATGGGTGCCAGCACACACGTGGAGTAAGTGCCAGCACCTACTCCACAGTTTGATATCAGGCTTTTGGAATCCCGATTTATCAGGGGTTCACCGGAAATAATGCAGACCTTTTCCACCGGAATGTTCCCCTCGAACAGCAACCTTCAACATACGTTCCACCGGGTATCCGGCCCGATCTCACACCGAATCTTCTAGAGGATCTCCATACCACTAGGCGAATGCCCGAGTTTGGTGAGCATCAAGGCGACTTCACTCCGATGCTGTGTCCCTTATCGAAGGCTGGCCCTCGATAATCACCGACGTGAACTCTTCGCTCGAAAGCTGCTCTGCGACGTCGAGGACGTGCCCGTTCACTCTGCGCTGGTAGTCGTATAAGCGCACAATCGCTGAGAGAAACACCGTCATGGGAACCGTACCTATGCGCGTGGCCTGGGCCGGTGCATAATCCTGCCGGTCACCCGGTAGAAGAAGCCGTGACCCGCCGTGCCCTGGCGATGATGTCCCGGACTGCCGCAAGCTGCTGACGCAACGTGCTATCGGTCTCCAGCTGCTGCTCGAAACGCTTCTGGGCGTAGAGGACAGTCGAGTGGTCCTTGCCCCCGAGCGCCTTGCCAACCCTTGTCGATGTCAGGTGCACCTCTTCCCGTAGCATGTACATCGCCATCCGGCGTGCTCCTGCAGTCGCCTTGTCCCGCCGTTTGCCGGTGATCCTGTCCACCGCGACTCCCGTGAACTCGGAAATCGCCGACAGCACCTCGTCGATCGAGGCGACGTCCGTGGGCGTCTGGGCCAGCAGGCTCTTCAGGGCCTGGTCAGCCAGTTCCGTCGTCACCGGACTGCCCACCAGCTGCGAGTAGGCAATTACCCTGTTCAGGGCACCCTCGAGTTCGCGGACATTCGGGTGTGCACGCTGCGCTATTTGATCGAGAACTGCAGGCGCGAGCTCGGGCGCCTTGCTCTGGAGAATCGCATACCGTGACTCGTAATCGGGCGGCTGCAGATCGACCTCAAGCCCCCCGGCAAGGCGAGATTTTATCCGCTCCTGCAACAGGCTCTTACTAGTGGGCTCATCGCCGGTCACCACAATTTGCTTGCCGGCCATGTGGAGCTCGTTGAATGTGTGGAAGAAACCTTCCTGGGTTTGCGGTTTCGATGAAATGAACTGCACATCGTCGACCAGCAGCACATCCGCACTCCGATAGCGCTCCCGGAACCGGTTCGCCGACCCCTCACGGATCGCGCTGATGTATTCGTTCGTGAATCGCTCGCTGCTCACGTACATCACTTTTAATCCGCGCACGCACAACATGTGGCCGATCGCGTGCAGCAGGTGAGTCTTGCCGAGACCGACCTCCGAATAGATATACAGCGGGTTGTAGACGCTCCCCGGCACCTCGGCCACCTTCGCCGCCGCAGCCTGGGCCAACCGGTTCGACGGCCCGACCACGAAAGTTTCGAAGTTGAACGAAGGTTTCAGTGAGTAAGACCTGGCATAGTCGATGGACCCGTCTGATGGGGCGGTGTCGGAGCCAGGGGCTGGAGCGCCCGCTTCGACTACCGGGACGGAATTCACGGGCCCGTTCGCACCCACAACCTGGAACACCACCGAAAGCTTCTGACCGGCCACCCTCGATACGGTGCGGTGGATGGTCCCGGAAAGCCGCTTTTCAAGCATTTCGGCTGCGAAAGGACTCGGGGTGGAAATCGTGAGGGTGTCATCCGCCAGATCTACGGCTGTTGTGGGTTTTAACCACGTTTCGTAGTTGGGTCTGGGAATTTCTAGTTGGAGCTGCCCCAGTGCTGCTGACCAGATTTTCCGTGCGTTTTCCGTGCCCCGACCCTCACTAATTCCAGGCACAAACTGCCCTTGACCGGACCTGCCGGTTTCTTAAAAATACAAACACTTATGTGGAGACCAATGACCGACGGATTCGGCAGCTGGACGTCGCCTGAGGTGGTGCCGGTCTGAGGGCAACCGTACCATGTGTAATGCTGGGGTATGCAACCCCCCGAAAGGGTCAATTCGGACGGATTTACAACCAATTTTCCGGAAAGATTGTGATGTCGTTCACGAATTAGTTTGCACAGCCGAAATGTTGACTGGGGAGAGGCGAATGCGCTCCCAACCGCGCAGCCAGTTTTTCCGCGCCGCGTCCAGCGCGACGAAATAAACCGATTTAAATGCGAATTATCTTTTTTGGATCGCCAACCGAAGCCGTCGAGTCGCTGAAATTACTCGTTTCGATAGGCCATGATGTGGCTGCCGCGTACACTCGGCCCAACCGGCGCGCCGGTCGGGGGCGCGCGGAGACTCCAACCCCGGTCAGGCAGTTTGCCGGGGCGCAGGGCATACCTGTGCACACCCCCGCAAGCCTGCGCAACAACCCGACCGAGCTCGAACGCCTGGTTGCCCTGAACGCCGATGTATTCGTAGTCGTGGCATATGGCCGCATACTCCCGGCAGAGGTCCTCAAGGTCCCTCCGTTGGGGGTAGTGAACATACACCCGTCTCTGTTACCGGCCTACCGTGGCACGAGCCCGGTGGTGACCGCGATCCTCGACGGGCAAACGCACACCGGGGTAACGGTGATGCTGCTCGACGCCGGCATGGATACCGGGCCAATCCTCGCTCAGTCCCCTCCGGTCCTGCTCACCGGCCGTGAGCGCGGCGCGAGCCTGCAGGCGCAGCTCTTTAGCGAAGGTGCATCCATGCTGGCGGCCGTGCTCGCAGGGCTGCAGGACGGAACGGTCGTGCCGGTGCCGCAGGACGACGCAAAGGCGACGGTCACGCGGCTGATCGAGCGTTCTGACGGCAAGATCGACTGGTCACAACCAGCCGCACAGATCGATCGCAGCGTGAGGGCTTATGATCCCTGGCCCGGCACCTTCACAACCTGGGACGGCAAGGGCCTGAAGATCCTCGACGTGTCGCTGCTGGCTGAAGCGGGTCCCAATCCCGGTCCGGGCAAGATCGACGTACAGGACGGGCGCCTCTTCGTCGGCACCGGAAGCGGGCCGCTTGAAGTCACGCGCCTTCAGCTGGAGGGTCGCCGGGTTGTCTCGGCCGGCGACTTCCTTCGCGGCCAGCCGGAAATCGCCAGGGCAACACTCGGGGACTAACGCCAGGCGGGCAAAACTGGCCCGTGCTGCTAAACGGTCTCGATCTGGACGATCTCGCGGTGGGCCAGGTGGCTCCGCACGTGATCGACATTGGCAAGCCACCAGTCGCCGCCGTAGAACGCGGCCTCTGCCTTAGCAATATTGTCGACCGAGTCGCCGTACGAGCGAATCCAGATGAACTGCGATCGCTCCTCGTTCACCCACGTACCCTCCACCTTTATGCCGGCATCTGTCATCAGCGGTACCAGCGTCGGGAAGAGCTCAAGCCAGGCGTCGAGCATTCCCTTGTTAATGGTGTACGTGCGCAGGTGGGCGATGGTCATGTCGAAAAAACTCCGGGTGCGTGATTTCCAATCGAGTGGACAAAAAACGAGAGCACGATTCTACCCGCAGTCGCGGCCGATCAGGCCAGTGAATATCCCGAGAAACACGAGAACAGCCACCTCGCGAGATCGCATAGCCCTCCCAGCACCACTTGCAGAAAGGCGAGTGCGGTTTGGACCTTCGCAACTACCCCCAACGCGTCCCGAGCGCAGTCCTCGGAGCCGAGGGACCCGGAGCGGGGACGCGGGTTTTCCGGTATTGGCAAGCTTTTTCGACGCCGTCATCTCGACCGCAGCGGAGAGATCTATCGCGTACCTGCTCAATATCACTTCTCTATGGTGAAAACTTGGGATTCCTCCGCTTCGGTCGGAATGACGGTGGGCGAGGGAACTCGCGATTGGTTGGTGTTGGGATTGTCAGCTTTCACCCGCACCCTGGCTCTCTTAGCCCCGGGCGCAATCGGACTGCCTGGTCGCGCGTCGCACTCCGCGGGGCACACGAGGACGCAGGGAGAGGGGACTGGTCCCTCGTCTGATTTCCCGACCCCTGTGGAGGGATCTGGGGGGGGTGTCGCGATCCACTGGCGGAAGTAGCGCGCCGACAGCCCACACCCCGCGCCCTAGTTCTTCCCGATCATCCCCATCATCGCCCGCTTGCCGCCCGGACCCGACAGCTTCTTCATCATCTTCTGCATCTGCTTGAACTGGTTCAGGAGCTGATTCACCTGCGCAGGCGAGCTGCCCGATCCATCGGCGATCCGTTTGCGCCGTGAGCCGTTGATAATCGAAGGTTCCGCACGCTCGGCCGCGGTCATCGAGTGGATAATCGCCTCAACCTGCGCCATGCGCCGCTCATCGAGGTCCTTCGGGTTGAACTTGCCCCGCAAAGCGCCCATACCCGGGATCATGCCGAGAATATCAGTCATCGAACCCATCTTCTTGATGGCCTGGAACTGCTGGAGCATGTCGTTCAGGTCGAACTGGTTCTTCCTGATCTTCTGCTCCAGGGCCAGCGCCTGCTCGGAATCGAACTCTGTTTCCGCCTTCTCGATCAGCGTTTCGACATCGCCCATGCCGAGAATCCGGGAAGCGATGCGGTCCGGGTGATAGACATCGAACTGATCGGGCCGTTCACCAATTGATATGTACTTGATCGGCACGCCCGTGACCGACCGCATCGAAAGCGCAGCGCCACCACGGGCATCGCCGTCCATCTTGGTGAGTACCATGCCCGTAACGCCGATACGCGAATTGAACTCACTGCCCGACCGCACCGCGTCCTGCCCCGTCATGGCGTCGAGGACCAGCAGAGTCTCTACCGGCGTCGTTGCGTCCCGGATCTCCTCGAGCTCACCCATCAGGTCGTCATCGATCGCGAGCCGTCCCGCCGTATCGAGAATCAGGTAGTGAACGTTGTCGTAAGCCGCCTTTTTGACCGCCGCCCTTGCAACCTTCACCGGTGTCGAACTCGATGGCTCCTCCGAGTACACCTCGATATCAAGCTGCTTGCCAAGCTGCTTGATCTGGTCGACCGCCGCCGGCCGTTGCAGGTCGCATGCCGCCAACATCACCGGGTGCTTCTCCTTGCGGAGCCAGAGCGCCAGCTTCGCCGCCAGTGTCGTCTTGCCCGCACCCTGCAGGCCCACCAGCATGATCACGCTCGGTGGCCGTTCGGCCCTCGCCAGTTCGACGGTCTCGCCACCGAGGATCTGCGCAAGCTCCTCCTGGACGATGCGGATAACCGACTGGCCGGGAGTGAGTGAGGTAAAGACATTTTCGCCCTCGGCCCGCTCCTTGACCGATTTCACGAACTGCCGTGCGACCTTGAAGTCGACATCCGCCTCGAGCAGCGCAAGACGGACCTCTCGCAGTGCGGCATCGATGTCTTTCTCAGACAGCTTGCCGCTGCCGGAGAGCTTGCCGAACACGCCGCCGAGTTTGCTGGAAAGTGACTCAAACATGGTTCGAGTTTACATGCGTAAGTAACCCGGGTGTGAGGGTGATGCGCCACCTATCGCCAACCGCCCTACTCCGGAGTTTCCGTCAGCTCCTCTGCCGCTGCGGTCGCACTTTCCGCCACGAACAGCGTTGCCACCGCTGTGGCCTCGGCATCCCTGGCATCGCTGGAGTCCGCAGCCGACGAGGCCAGGAACCAGATCACCAGCATCAAAACGATGGCCAGCAGGGCCCAGTACCCGACCGCCTCGTAGCGCTTTCGAAACGACGGCCGGCGGCCCGAAACCACATTTCGCCTGCGTCGAACCCGGCTCCGCTCTTCGGTCATGTTTACTTCCGGTTGTTGAACGGCCCCGTGCGATACGGCTCGGCGTATTCAACAACCGTCCCGCCACCCGTTGCATTTTCGAGGAGGTCCAGCGCTTCCTTCAGGATGGCCTTCTGCTTCTCGTCGTCGAACGGGGCCGAAAGAGGACGCCCCATCGGGTGTGGTGTTAGCAGCATTCGAGCCGGGACCATCGCCTCCGTTCGGTCCCTGAACACCGCCGACATCACGATAACGCTCGGAATACCAGCTTCCTCGAACGCCCTGGCAACGTGTCCGACCGACACGTGGCACAACGGTCATATCGGTATAAGCACCGCGCCCTGGGCACCGGCGGTCTTCGCCGTTGCTGCCCACTCCGCTGCGTATTTATTCCGCAGGCGCAACTGCGATGTCAAACCGACGAACGAATACGCCGGGCTAACGAACTCGCCAATAAAACCCTCGTCGGCAAGCTCCAGCATCCGGTCAACAGGGAACGAGGTATTCCGATCGGCCTCAGCTGCACGGATGTCGTAGCCACCGTGCCGCACCCGCGTCCGTTCGCGTGACGTAGTGATCGGAATCTCCGAGAGAATCGGATCGGCCCTGCCAAACTCAGTCGTCATCTTCACGGCCTGCTCCTGGGTCAGGCCGCCCATGCCGAACGGTTTGGGGTCGTCACCCTCTGCGAAATGACCTGTCGTGGTCAGCAGTGCGATACGGCTTTCCGATACGGGCTTGCTGAGTGTCGCGAACGGCCCCTCGTCGTATTCGAACTGGCCGGGGCCTGCATACACCTCCGTCTGGGCGCGCAGCACGGCTTCGACTATAGGCCCGGGGTCACCGTCATCCACCAGGTTTCCGGTCAGATCCAGGAGCTCCTGCAGAAACTTGCCCGAGAGCTGCGGTGTGCCCACCCTGAACCACTTGAAAAAGAGGTCGGCCCGGGAACCGTACGAGAATGAGTTGCGGAAGTCGTCGAACGACTCGGCTGACGATTGCCGCGGAGTGGTGTTTGTGGTGGCCATGCCGCTAGTCTACTCACCCCAAACGCAAACGGCCAAATATCGGGCATGCAGGCGCAGTGTGCCGCTCAAGCCATCAAGCCAATTCCACCGTCGGTCACTAGTTCGGCTTCTGTCCGGACCTGCACGTCGTCGAACGACCATCCCGGGGCCACTTCCGTAAGGACCAGTTGCCCACTACCCCGGTCGACCGTGATCACCGCGATATCGGTAACAATCTCGTCGACGCACGCCGGCGCCGTCAACGGGAAAGTGCACTCATCGACAATCTTCGCGATATCGCCACGGACCGTGTGCTCCATCGCAATCACGACCCGTCTGGCGTTCGCGGCAAGGTCCATTGCACCGCCGATGCTGCCGATCCCCCGCTTTGGGATCATCCAGTTCGCAAGGTCGCCATTTCGCGAGACCTGGAGCGCACCGAGCACAGTCACATCGATATGGCCGCCACGGATCAGGTTGAACGACTCGACGGAGTCGAAAAAAGCCATCCCCGGCACGCGCTTCGGAAACTTGCCCCCGGCATCCATCAGGTTTGGATCGCCCTCACCCGGAGCCGCGAGCTCTTCAAAGCCGAGGACACCGTTCTCGGCCTGGTACCTCAGTTCGATCCCATCGGGCAGAAAGTCGGCGCACATCGCCGGAATGCCAATCCCGAGGTTCACCGTCGAGCCGTCAACAAGGTCACGCGCGGCCCTGCGAGCAATACCAGCACGGTCAAGCCGCGGTGCAGGATCAACCATTTGTTGTGTCACTATGTTTCTATCTCACCGAAGGTCAATTTCATCCCTCCCTGCAGGGAGAAAGCTAGAGCATGTACTGAGGGTGTCGAAGTAGGTGGGCCACGGCTTGCAGGCGGTGGTTCACGCGTCTTTAGGAACCACCCACACCCTAACCTCTCCCTCACAGGGAGCGGGGATCAAGCTCGTAAAGCCCAACCAAATCAAGGCAACACATCCCCCGCCTCCCTTTGCACGATCCGGTCGACATACGTGCTCAGCGTACCCACCCGCTCGGGATCGATCCCACCCGGCTCAACGATCTCGTCAACCTCAGCGATCGTGATCCTTGCCGCCGTGGCCATCGCCGGGTTGAACGCCCGCGAGGTGCCTATGTACTGCAGGTTGCCCAGGGTATCGGCCTTTTCCGCACGTACAAGTGCGTAATCGGCCGGCAGGGCGTGCTCCAACAGGTACGTCCGATCCCCAAACTCACGCTGCTCCCGGTCCGCGGCCGCCGGCGTCCCCACCCCCGTTGGAGTGTAGAACGCCGGGATACCCGCCCCCGCAGCACGAATCCGCTCGATCAAGGTCCCCTGCGGCACGATGTCAACCTCGGCACGACCCTCACGCCACGCCTTCTCGATATCGCTCAACGGATTCGTAGTGCCGGGCACGGGGAACGAACAGATGATTTTCGTCGCCTGTCCGGTCTCGAAAAACATCCCCTGGTCAATCGGCTCGAGATCGCCTGGCCAGCCGTAGCCTGTGGTCCTGGATATTCCAGCCACGTTACCGATGATCGTCAACCTGCCGACACCGAGATCACGCAGCGCAAGCATCAACCGGGTCGGCTGCCCGCCAGCACCACCGAAACCACCGATCATGATCGACGCACCCTCTGGAATGTCGGCGACGGCCTCGGCGAACGATTTGGATATTTTGTTAACTGGCACGGCGGGCCAGATTGTACTTAAAAATAAAGAGGTCGGAACAGATGCGCCCGACCCCGATCGCAGTTTTGGCAATCCCACCGCCGGGTGAACCTGCGAGCTGAACAACTCGAACTCCCACCCCGCTTCGCTTACACTTCGACATGCCTTCTCACGGCAACGTCCCGACACGAACACACCAGCCGCACCCACCCGGCCTCACCTGCAAACAAAACCCCGATGCCAAAAAACAAAGACTTCACGCTGATCGCCCACCGCGGCGCCTCCTACGACGCCCCGGAAAACACGTTCGAAGCCTTCGACCTCGCGCTCGAACTCGGATTTGACAACTTTGAAACCGATGTCCAGCTAACGCGCGATGGCACGGCGGTGATGGTCCACGACGACACGCTCAACCGCACGACCGACGGCACCGGACTCGTCGCCGAAACGACAATCGCAAAGATAAAGTCCCTGAACGCCGGACTCTGGTTCGAAGGCCCTGAAGACGGCGCTGGAATTCACGGCCCACTCGCCTATTCCGAGGCGTTCGTGCCGACACTCGACGAATTCCTCGAGCGCTACGCTGGCAGAGCGCACGTCCACCTCGAACTCAAGTCAACCGAGCCCGAACTCGCCGCGACGGCCATGAAGTCGCTGAAAGAGAAGGGCTGGCTCGACCAGCACACCGGAGACAGCATCGCCCCCGGCCTCACCATCTCCTCGTTCCGCTTCGAGCAACTCGAACGCTCGGTCGCCCTCATGCCCAACATCGCCCACGGCTGGCTGCTCCAGGAAATCGACCAGGCATCGCTGAAAGCCGCAGTCGAACTCGGGCTCTCAGGCATCTACCCGAACGCAGGCAAGGTCACCAGGCAGCAGATCACCGATGCCAACGCCGCGGGACTCGTCGTCCGGACATGGGGCATCGCCAACTCGAAGGCGGCGCTGAAGCGCGCGTACCAGTCAGGCGCACTCGGCACCACGGTCGACTGGCCGGCGAAAGCACGTGAAATAATCGGCTCGCTTTAGCCCGATTCCGCACGATCCTCACGTAACATCCACGCTGTTTCGCCAGCGGCGCGCCAAATAACCGCTAGGTTTCTCCAAGTTTCTGGCGATAAGTGGCTGCACCCGGTAATCTGGCCCGGAAATACGAGCCGGGAAATCAAGGCGGCCTGTTGCCCAACACTATTTGACCTTTAGCGGAGTAATTGACGAATGTTCTACGACACATCCAGTTTCAAGAAGCCAGCTCCGCACCTGCGGGACGACCGCTTCCACGCGATTGTGCTGCTACTGCCACGCGAGTCGAAACGGCTCCTGGCACGCGCAGTGCTCCAGGTACCCGAGGTGAAGCGGGTTCTCGACGACGGCTTTTTCGTCGTTTCTCGCGGCGTTACGCCCGCATACATTCTCGAAGAACTGACCGGCCAGAAATTCGACAAGGCCAACGCCACCGCCGGCATCGTCGCGAGCGGCCGCCTGGCGAGCACGGTCGAAGAAAACCGGCTCGGCCCCTGGGTTTTCAAGGATGGCGAACTCTCAGAGATCCCGGCTCCTGAAGCCCTCTCGCAGTTCCGCGCACGCGACGTGTCCATTAAGGGTGCAAACGCAGTCGATCCCGACGGCAACGTCGGCGTCCTGGCGGCCGATGGCGCAGGCGGTACGGTCGGAGGGATCTGGGGAACCCTGGCAGCCAGGGGAGCACACTGGGTGGCCCCGGTCAGCCTGGAACGCCTCATTCCTTCCGTCATCGAAGCGGCGCGAGTCACCGGCAACCACCTTTGGGACCTCACAATGGGCCAGTCGGCAGGACTCATGCCGATCGTCAACGCACAGGTCATCACCGAAATTCAGGCCATTGAAATCCTCACCGGCGCGACCGCAACCCACGTCGCTTCCGGCGGTGTGGCAGGCTCCGAGGGCGCAGTGATCCTGTCGGTGTCGGGCGAAGAAGCAGTCGTGCGCGAGGCCTTCGATCTCCTTGAAGCGATCAAGGGCGAAGAGCAGTTCGACGCACCAGACCTCATCCCGTACATACGCGAACCGGAAGCCGCACCGCAGCACTGATCGACCGAACATCGCTTCCCCCCGGCAACCTTCATGCCGGGGGAGGTTGCGCGCAATAAACACGCCGTCGCTATTGCCACCCCATGCGCTCCGTCCCACCATGACCGGCGTCGCCATCAGGTAAAGTCGGTCGCACCGCCCTCAACCCGGCAAAGGCAATCGAAAACCGCTCCCCGAACGAATCCACCCCGAACACCAAAACTCACGGAAAAGCAGAAATGAAGATCGAAAAAGTCCGGCTCCGCCACGTATTTGGAACCATCGAGACCAATGGGCTTTTCTGGGAAGAGCGACTCGTCATGCCGCTCGACGTCTACTCGGAATTCCGTGACACCACGAAGCGGGTTGGGTGGAGTAACCAGACCGCCGACACCGCACTGGCCCACGACGCCTACTTCGTCCAGGTCGAAACCGACGAGGGCGTGATCGGAATCGGCGGTCCGATGGACAAACCGGTTGCGTTCATCGTCGAGAACGAACTCTCAAGGTTCCTGGTCGGCCGCGACCCGCTGGCGACCGAGTTCATCTGGGACATCCTCCACCGTGCGATGGTCCACGGACGCCAGGGCAGCACGATGATCGCCATCAGCGCCATCGACAACGCCCTGTGGGACCTCAAGGGCCGCTACCTGGACGTACCCGCCTACACGATCATCGGCGGCCCCACCCGGACCGGGGTCCCCGCCTACGCCTCCATGCTCGGTTACAACGTGCTCGACTTCGGCCTTGTCGCCGAGCGGGCAAAGCAGTTCCAGGAACAGGGCTACACCGCCCAGAAATGGTTCTTCCGCCACGGTCCGATGTCCGGCCCCGAAGGGTTCAAGAAGAACGTCGGGCTGGTCGAAACGCTTCGCGAAACACTCGGTGATGACGACGACATCATGCTCGACTGCTGGCAGGCGATGGACGTCAACTACGTCATCAAGCTGGCCGAAGCCATCGACGACCTCCACCCCCGCTGGCTCGAAGAAGTAGCGATGCCCGACCGCATCGACTCGTACCGAAAAATCCGGGAAGCCACCAACATCCCGATCTCCGGCGCCGAGCACCACTACACCCGCTGGGGCATGAAGCAGTTCATCGACGCCGAGGCGCTCGACATACTGCAACCCGACATCTACTGGGCAGGCGGCCTGTCGGAAGTCCTGAAGATAGCGGCGATCGCAACCGCGGCCGACCTCATCACGATCCCGCACGGCCACTCCACCAATGCCGGCATCCACTTCTCGGTCACGCAGCCGCCGATCCACACCCCCTACCAGGAATACCTGGTCAAGTGGAACACCATCCACCAGCACTTCCTGAAAGACGCCGTCAAGCCCGAAAACGGTGTAATCCAGGCCCCGACAGGAGTCGGCATGTCCATGGACCTCGAACCCGACAAAATCGAAAAAGAAGAAGAACCGAACTTCGGTTCGTAACGAGCGACACCCACCACCGATAACACACGAAAGATCAGGGACCACCCAACATGAAAATCACCGACATCAGGCTCCGCCAGGTCACCGCAATCATGGACGTCGACGGACCCTTCATGGAAGAACGGCTCGCCATGCCACTCGACATCTACGACGAGTTCCGTGAAAAAGGCTCGCCTCAGGCCGCAGGCCAGGTCGACGACACCCACTACAGGCTCGCCCCCGTCTTCGTTCAGGTCGAGACCGACGAAGGCGTGTCCGGCATTTCCGGCCCGACCATGCCCGGCGGCACCGCCTTCCACGTGTGGCAGTTGAAAGACCTGCTGATCGGCCGCGACCCGCTCGCCACCGAGTTCCTCTGGGACATCATGCACCGCAGCTCGGTGCACGGCCGCCAGGGCGAACCGATGATGGCCATCAGCCTCATCGACAACGCACTCTGGGACCTCAAGGGCAAGTGGCTGAAGCAACCGGTCCACCGGCTGATCGGCGGCCCGAACCGGAAGTCGATGCCGGCCTACGCCTCGATGCTCGGATACAACACCACCGACATGGCCCTCGTCCGTGAACGGGCGCTGGAAATGCAGGGCAGGGGCTACACGGCCCAGAAATGGTTCTTCCGCCACGGCCCGATGTCCGGCCCCGAGGGCTTCAGGGCGAACGTCGCACTGGCCGAGACCCTCCGTGAAATACTTGGCGAAGACGACGACATCATGCTCGATTGCTGGCAGTCGATGGACGTCAACTACGTCGTCAGGCTCGCCGAAGCCATCGAAGACATCCACCCCCGCTGGCTCGAAGAAGTCGCCATGCCCGACCGCATCGACTCGTACAGGAAGATTCGGGAAGCGACCAACATCCCGATCTCTGGCGCAGAGCACGAGTACACCCGCTGGGGCTTCAAGCGATTCATGGACGCCGAGGCGCTCGACATCATCCAGGCCGACCTCAACTGGGCCGGCGGCCTTTCCGAGGTCATCAAGATCGGCGCGCTCGCAACATCGTACGACCTGATAACGATCTGCCACCAGGGTGTTTCACCCGCCGGGATGGCCTGGTCGTCGGCACAGTCGCCGATCCACACCCCGTACGTGGAAATGCTCGTAAAACACGCCCGGATGCTCTACTTCTTCGATGCGAATGGCGGCCCGGACTTTTCCGATGGCGAACTGACCGTGAGTCAGGATCCCGGCTTCGGGTTCGACATCGACGAGTCGATCGTCGAGTCCGAACGCGACATCGAGTACTAGCCAACCGGTCACCGCCTACCGCCTGGGCGAACACGAACAACGCCACACAACACGACCACGAACCAACGGTTAGCGGAGGAAACAAGCATGGAAATCACCGATGTAAAGACATACCCGCTGAAGACCCGCACCGCGCTGGTCAGGATCTTCACCGACGAGGGCGTGGAGGGTGTCGGTGAATGCTCGCCCATGAACGTCCCTGTCATGTGCTACTTCGTCGAGCACGCCCTGAAACCCCTCATAGTCGGCAAGAACCCCCTCGACATCGAGCGGCTCTGGGACGACATGTACTTCGGCACCCACAAGCTCGGGACGGCCGGGACCGGGCCGAGTTGTATCAGCGGAGTCGATATAGCGCTGTGGGACATCAAGGCGAAAGTCGCAGGAATGCCCCTCTACCGGCTACTCGGAGGCGCAGTTCGCACGACCTTCACGATGTACAAGAGCATCGGTGGTGGCAGCGGTATGACACCGAAGGAAATGCTCGTAAAAGTTGAACAGGCCAACGAAGAGGGCTACCGGGCGGTCAAGATCCGCATGGACTGGAAGTACCGCCAGGATGTCGATCCAGCTAAGGACCTCGAAATGTTCCGCCTGTGCCGCGAGTTCCTGCCCGATGAAACCCTGCTCAGCTTCGACGCCAACAACGGCTACTCGGTCTCGACCGCCATCCAGCAGGGCCGCAGGTTCGAGGACCTTGGCATCTACCACTTCGAAGAGCCGGTATCGCCAACGAACTATGAAGGCATACGCGAAGTGGCCGACGCACTCGACGTGCCGGTCTCGGCCGGTGAGCACGAGTACACCCGCTGGCAGTTCCGCGACCTGATCAACATCGCCCGGCCCGATCTTCTGCAGCCCGATGTGGTCAAGTGCTGCGGCATAACGGAGGGCAGGCGAATCGCAACACTCGCCGAGACCCACGACATGGCCGTCGTGCCGCATATGACCCAGCCCACGATCGGCAACGCCGCCTCGCTCGCCCTGTGCGCAACCCTGCCGCTGTCCAGCAGGCCCCACGAGCATTCGGGGCAGCGTGACGACCTCAATGAGCTGTTCGAAGACCCCTGGGAGTTCATAAACGGCGAGATGACCCTTCCCGACAGGCCCGGATTGGGACTGACCGTGAACGAAAAGGCACTTCAAGCGGCCCTCATGGACTAATTCGCCTGCTGAACGTCC
>JASLNQ010000240.1 GCA_030745955.1 Dehalococcoidia bacterium
TTTGTGAGCCTGCACCGACTACTCACAGGTTCAGGTCGATTTCCCGAGCGGAGTCATCGGAGCCGAGGGACCCGGGGCGGGGTCGCGCGCGTTATCAGTCGTGTTGTCGGGTGAACCCGCCGAGGTCCCTCCACTTCGCTTCGCTTCGGTCGGGAAGTAGGAGATGGGTTTGTGAGCCTGACCGACTACTCACAGGTTCAGGTCGATTTCCCGAGCGGAGTCACCGGAGCCGAGGGACTCGGGGCGGGATCGCGGTTTTCACGAGTGGCGGGCGTCAGCCTATAGCCAACTTCCACCCGCACCCTGATCCTCTCTTAGCTCCGGGCGTGCGACGTGCGCTCAGTCGCGTATCGCAGCTCCGTGGGGCAGTGTTAGTCACCGGGCGCAATCGGATTGCTTGGGCGAAAGTAGGAAGCTCCGCGGGGCACACCAGGGCGCAGGGAGAGGAAAGCTGCCCCGCGCGCCACAACAGACCCGGCTAGTAAGACTCCGGGTCCTCCTCGTGCTGCTTGTATTCCGTGGCGTCGCGCGGGGACAACTTGCGGTCGAGGTTCAGGACCTGACCGGCATCGTCCTGGGGCTCGTAGCCAAGGACCTCTCGCGCCTTATCCAGCGAGAAAATGTTCCAGTAGTTGTCGCTCATCGCGAAAACCACGGTGTACATTAGCGAATCCGGGGCATCGACGGCCTTCACGTGAATCTGTGCGGTGTCGCGGTGCGACAGCCACATCGCCAACCCGCCACCGTTTGTAGTGGGGTCGTCGTTCGAGATCGTCCAGCCGATCCGAATGTTGATCGACGAAATGCCGTGGAACTCGGCGTAGTAGCTACCGAGCCCTTCGGCGTAGGCCTTTGAGGCGCCATAGTAGCCGTCGGGGCGGATTGGGACCGTCTCGTCGATCAGCTTGAAGGGCCGCTCCACCTGGTCGAACTTCCCGGCGAGGATGGTCCGGTACGGCTCGTCCTGGTAGTAACCGCCGATCGCGTGCTGTGAGCTACCAAACACGACCCGCTTCACGCCGGTCTGCTTGGCTGCTTCGTACACGTTGTATACGCCGATAAAGTTATTGCGGAGAGCGGACTCCCAGTCGGCGTTCGCGCTGCGGTCTGCGGCGAGGTGCACAACCGTGTGCTGGCCCTCGAATGCGGGGATCATCGTTTCGAGCTCGGCAATGTTGCCCTTGAAGTTGTGTGCGTCGTCCATGCCGTCGGTGCCATAGCGTGACAACGATGAAAGTTCGTACCGCTCGTCGAAATCCTTGCGCAGGGCCGTCCCGACCAACCCGCTCAACCCGGTAACGAGAACCCGTTTCTTATCGGCCATATGAAAGCACCTTTGCGTCTGCTCGCCTGTTCGAAATCTACGATGCGACGATATTAGCGCAGCATCAGTCGTGTTGGTCAGTGGTTGCAGATGAGGCGGTCGTGGCGTTCTTCGCTTTGACCGCGTGCCACACCACGAACAGGATCCCGCCGAACAACACGACGCTGAGCCAGCTGATCGTCCGGTCGACCGCCACCAGGCTGATCGAGTCGGAGTCGCTCAGTCCGAACAAAATCAGCAGCCCCGTCAATCCGCCTTCGACGAACCCGAACCCACCGGGCGTCGGGATCGTGGTCAGCATCGCGTTCGCGAGTGCGGCGAACATCACGATGCCAAACGAAATGTCGATCCCCATTGCGTCGGCCACAAAGTAAAAGCGTGCGATCTCCAGTAGCCAACCGATAATGCCAAGCACCAGTTGGGGCGGGATTGCGCGCCCGGAAAAACTGTCGAGCGTCCCGTGCTGGAAGTTGACGTAGGCCGATTCAAGTCGATCGGGCAGCCGGCGTGAAAGCCGTTCACCGGCCAGCCGCATTACGAGCAACCCGAGAATCAGGGTGGCAACCAGTGCGAAGGCCGCGAACACGACCCAGCCCGGCACATTCGAATCGCCCTCGATCGACAACCAGGTGGCGGCCGCGAGTACAAGGATCAGGACGGCGACCATGTCCTGCACACGCTCGGCAAGCACAGTGCCCAGGCCCGAGGGAAAGTCACTCCCAACCTCACGCGAGAGCGCCCAGCCGCGGTAGGCATCGCCGAGCCGCATGAAGGCCACGGAGTTGGCGAACCAGCCCATCAGGATGATCCCCGACAGCGTGGTCGTGCCCGGTACATTCCGCCCACCGTCACCACCGATGTTCGCCGTCTTTGCCAGCAGCCGCCAGCGCAGGCCACGGAACCAGAAACTGAGGTAGTAGAGGACCAGCGCCAGCAGGTACTTGCCGATGTGGATGCCCTTGATGTTGTCCAACACTTCGGCCCATTCGAATTCGAAAATGCGCCAGAGGGCAAAACCTAGTAGCACCGCTCCGATGGAGGCCGCGACCAGGGTTGGCAGCGATAGCACACGCCGGCGCAGAACCGCTACGTTAATGCTGTCAGCGCCCGGGGTTACCTCCGGGCTGCCGTCCGGCGCTGGTGCTCCATCTGTATCAGGGGGTGTCTGGGACATTTATTCCAGGTTTGGCCCACGAGCGTTCACGATTGAAATTCTGATGCTTTCGATCTACGCCTTAGGTTCTATCAGGGGTGACCGGTGGGGGACACCGGTTCTGCGTGGAAATTCCACAGGTGTCGGTGAGATTTTCATCCAGTACACCATATCGTCTGGTGGTGAATTGCCGGGGCGGTCGACCTCAAGCGTTATCGCGGGTGCGGCCCCCAGTAGTTCAGCCGCCGCGGCCGCCTCGTTCACTTCGTCCCCGGAGCCGGCGCTCTTCGGGAGGATCACCGTGCCGCCCAGGTTTGCGAATGGAATCGTGAGCTCGGCGAGTTCGGCCAGCCGCGCCACCCCGCGTGCCGTCACGATGTCGTAGCTCTCCCGGTGTGCCGGGTGCTGTCCCAGCTCTTCGGCCCTTCCGGTTACCACTTCAACATGCTCAAGCTCAAGCTCGGTGACCACTTCCCGCAGGAAGTTCGTCCGCTTCTGAACCGAGTCGAGCAGCGTAATTCGCAGTTCAGGCAATACGATTTTCATGACAATGCCCGGAATACCCGCGCCCGTGCCCACGTCGATGGCCCTTCGCCCGGTGAACCAATCAGGGGTCGAGGCTCCACCTCCCGCAGGCGACAGGATCCTGAGCGAGCGGATGAACAGGTCTTCACGAATGCGATCCCAGGTTTTGGCCCCGGTGAGGTTGAACTGCCGACTGCGCAGTTCGATCAGCTCACGGTATCGCCGGAACCGGGCCTGCTGCGTTGCGTCGAGCTCGACACCGAGCGATTGTGCGGCTGTGATTACGGATTCCAACGTGGTGGGTGTACCTTCCGCTGATCTGAGCGGGACTGGGGGTGAAGTTCCGGCCAGGGCCCGAGTGCCTGGTTGCCGGACGGGTGCCATGGGGCTGCATTTCAAAGTTGAAGGCCGCGCTGGCTTATCGACGGGCGCGCAACTGAAATGATCGGTAATGTTATAGACCGCTACTCGAACACCGGCCTGCGGGGTGTCGCGCTTATTACCGTTTGTACGGATATTCCGGTGCGCAGCCGTCGCGATGACCGGCACCAGACCCGAAACAGATCGCCAAGAACTGGAAATATCGAATTGACCGTCCGAATCGTTGTCCTTGCCAAGCAGGTACCTGACCCGGAAACACCGCCTTCGCAATTCAAGGTCGACGAGTCGACCAACAGTGTTATCCCGCCAAATGGCGTCCCGCCGGTCGTCAACGGTTTCGACCTCAACGCCGTCGAGGGAGCGCTCCAGCTCCGCGACGCAGGCGCCGATGTTGAAATCACCCTGCTGTCGGTCGGCACGGGTTTCGTGATGGATGCAATGAAGAAACCGCTTGCGATGGGCGCCGATCGGCTGGTGCTCGTCGATGAACCGGACCTGGACAAACTCGACCCGGCAGCCACCGTGAAGGTGCTTGCCGCGGCAATAGAGAAAGACGGCCCGTTCGACCTCGTGCTGGGCGGCCGACAGGCGTCGGACTGGGACCAGGGCTACGTGACCCTCGGGCTTGCCGAAGTGCTGGGGCTGCCACTTGTCTCGCTGGTTCAGAAACTCGAACTGAACGGCGATTCCGTCCAGCTCCAGA
>JASLNQ010000241.1 GCA_030745955.1 Dehalococcoidia bacterium
TGGACTTCCGTGTACCCCGCGCCCAGCGAACCCGCAATGCCGATCACCGGCGTCCCGTTGGCCTTAGCACGCTGCGCAACGGCAACAGGTGACTTGTTGAACACGGTCGAACGGTCGAACTGACCCTCGCCCACAATCACCAGCTCGGCATCCTGCAATCGCTCATTGATATTCAGTGCGTCCATCACGATGTCAGCCCCGAGCCGCAACCGGGCACCGAAGAACCCCATCAATCCCGCGCCGAGTCCGCCCGACGCACCGGCGCCGGGTATCTCGGCGACATCGGTGTGAAGGTCTTTGGCGATAACCTCGGCGTAGTTAGCGAGCGCGGCATCGAGCTCCTGTACATCCTCGGGACTCGCACCTTTTTGCGGACCAAATATCGCCGAGGCGCCCTGCGGTCCGCAGAGGGGATTGTTCACGTCGCACGCAACGACCACGTTTGCTGAAGCCATGCGTGAATCGAGACCGGAAATATCGATGTGCGACAGGTCGGCCAGCGCCGCCGCGCCCCTTGGCAGCTCGTTCCCGTCCCCGTCCGACAGCTCGCCTCCCATCGCCTGGATCATACCGGCGCCACCGTCGTTGGTCGCGCTTCCCCCAACGCCGATAATGAAATCGCTAAAACCGGCATTGAGCGCCGCAGTGAATAGCTGTCCCACACCGTAGGTAGAGGCATTTCGCACATCGCGCTCCTCGGGCGTGAGCCGGGCGAGTCCGGCCGCACGCGCCATCTCGATCACGGCCGTGGTGCCGTTCCCGAGCGCTCCCCACTCGGCCTCGATCTGACGCCCGATCGCATCCTCAACGGTCGCCGTCCTGACCTCGCCACCCGAGCTGTCGACCAGCGCCTGCAACGTGCCATCACCCCCGTCGGCGACCGGCACCATCACGACCTCCGCCTCCGGCCATACCCGCTTCACGCCGACCGACATGGCTTCTGCGATATCCATGCCACTGAGGCTTTCCTTGAATTCTTGAGGGGCCAGTAAGACTTTTTTCATAGCCGCCCAGTATAGGTGAATTCCCCTCCACGATCTGACCTGTTTCACACGACCGGGAGTGAGAGCGACTGCTACACTCGCCGCCAGTGCCCCGGAAGTGACCTGTAACACCCCAGAAACCGCACCGCATGACCGACCGCTCCGAACTCAAAAGCGCCTTCACCGCAACTGTTAACGGCAGGGCTGACGAACTGGAGCGCATTGCCCGCGACATACTCGCCCATCCCGAATCCGGTTATCGAGAAGTTCGAACAGCCAGGCTGGTCGCCGATTGGTTCCGGGACAACGGCCTCGAGACGCAGACGGGCATCGCAAAGACCGGAGTGGTGGCGACCTACGACACCGGCAAGCCCGGTCCACACATCGCAGTGATGGGCGAGCTCGATTCGCTGATAGTCCCCGGCCATGCCCACGCCGATCCCGACACCGGTGCCGCACACGCCTGCGGCCACCACGCCCAGATCGGCTCGATGCTCACCGTCGCAGTCGGCCTGCTCGAACAACCGGTGAAGAGTGGACTGGCCGGGAAGATAAGTTTCATGGCGACTCCCGCAGAGGAGTACATCGAACTCGAATACCGGGAATCGCTCCGTGAAGACGGCGAAATCGAGTTCTTCGGTGGCAAGCAGGAATTCATCAAGCTCGGTCTCTTCGACGATATCGATGTCGCCATGCTCACTCACACCGGTAGCGAGAAGGCCGGGACCCTCGGTGTTGGCGGCTCAAACAACGGGATGATCGGCAAGACCGTCCAGTACATCGGAAAAGCCGCACACGCCGGCGGGTCGCCCCACCTGGGTGTGAACGCCCTGAACGCAGCGAGCATCGGCATGGCGGCGATTCATGCTCAGCGAGAGACCTTCCGTGATGCCGACACGGTGCGGGTCCACCCCATAATCACCCGTGGCGGGGCAGCCGTTAACTCCGTTCCGGCCGACGTGTGGATCGAAACCTACGCCAGGGCCTCGAACGTACCGGCCATACTCAGCACGTCCGAAAAAATCGACAGGGCGTTCAGGGCCGGCGCGCTGGCAACGGGCGCCAGCGTCCGGATACGGACGAACCCCGGATACCTGCCGGCACAATACGACAAAAGCCTGATCGAGATTTATCGCCACAATGCAGCATCGCTGGTAGGTGACGACAATGTGATCGAACTCAAGCACGGTACCGGTTGCACCGACGTTGGCGATGTCAGCCAGGTCGTCTCGACCATCCAGCCTACGGCCAACGCAACGAGCGGCGATGGTCACGGCACCGACTACCTGGTCGAGAACTACGAGCTCGCAGTGATCAAGGCTGGCAAAGCGATGGGCATGACGGTGATCGACCTGCTGGCCGGCGACGGCGAAAAGGGGAAGAAAATCGCCGCGTCGTTCAAGGCACCGATGACCATCAGCGAGTACCTCGACCGCATGCGTGGCTTCCGGTCGGACGCGACCTACTCCGAGTAACCCGTATGACCCCCGCCAACCATAAAACCCCCGCCAGCACGGCTGAACTCCGGGCCGTCGCGTTACGGTCCATCGATCGTGCGACCCCTGGTCTGATCACCGCTGCGAAGACGGTGTACCGCACGCCCGAAACCGGTTTCAACGAACACGAAACCTCCCGGTACGTGCTACAACGCCTGCAGGCCCTCGGCTTCGATGTTGAAACAGGTATCGCCCGCACCGGCATGAAAGCGGTCCTGCGGGGCGCCAGCCCGGGACCGACCATCGCGGTGATCGCCGAACTCGACGCCCTGCGAGTACCCGGACATCCCGGCGCCGATGCCGAAACTGGGGCAGCGCACGCCTGTGGGCATCATGCCCAGACCGGCTCGCTGCTGGGGGTGGCAACTGCACTGGGCACGCCGAAAATCAGGGACTCGCTCTCGGGAAACGTAGCTTTCATCATCACGCCCGCTGAAGAGTTCATCGATGTACGGGACCGGCTCGCCCTGAAGGAAGCCGGCGAGATCGAGTTCCTTTCCGGCAAGCAGGAAATGATTCGCCTGGGGACATTTGACGATGTCGACATGGCGATGATGGTCCACACCTCGGCAGGAAACGGCGAGGCCGCACTCAGCGTCGGCGGCACTTCCAACGCCCACGTTTCCCACCAGGTGCGCTACATCGGAAAATCCGCCCACGCCGGCGGTGCACCCGACCAGGGGATAAACGCACTGCAGGCCGCGATGCTAGCAAACCTGGCGATCAACGCCCAGCGCGAGACATTCCGCGAGAGCGATGTCGTGCGTGTCCACGGAATAATCTCTAACGGCGGCACTTCAGTGAACGCAGTTCCGGGTGAGGTCCTTTACGAAGGCCGGGTACGGGCGAAGTCGGTCGAGGCGATTGGACCCATCGCCGAGAAAGTCATCCGCTGTTACCGGGCGGCAGCCCTCGCCCTGGGCGCCTCGGTCGAGGTGCAAACGATCGCCGGGTACCACCCACTTCAGCAGGACCCGACGATGACGACACTGTTTGCACAGAACGCAGAACTGATCCTGGGACGGGAATCCATTGTCGTCTCTCCCGACACCCTGAGCCACGGCGGTTCGACGGATATGGGCGACCTGGGCATGATCATGCCGGTGATCCACCCCTATGCGAACTCTGCCTCGGGTGTTGGACACGGTCACGACTACCTGATCGAGGATTACGACAAAGCCGTCGTGACCCCTGCAAAAGTGATGGCCGCGACAATCCTGGATCTCCTCGGCGATGGTGCCGGCACGGCAAAACAGGTTCTCGATGAGTCCAACCCGCCGATGACCTCCGATCAGTACGTAGCGGTGCAACGCGAGCAGTTCACCACCGAAACGTTCGAGCTCCGCTAAACCGGACCCGCCCACACACTAGCGCGACGGTGGCAGCGAATCCCGTCCGTCCAGTCTTGGCGTGATCCGCTCCCACGTGCCGTCGGCCCGCTCCTCGTAAAAAGTGTGGGTCGGCGTGACGTTTGGCGTCACAGTAAGCCATACCTCCAGCCGTCCCTCGCCGACATTTGCCAGTTCGTGCTTCTGCTCTGCTGGAACATAGAGCACCTCGCCCGGGGAGAACCGCTCCGACAGGCC
>JASLNQ010000242.1 GCA_030745955.1 Dehalococcoidia bacterium
ATCTGATCTTCGAGAGCAGGGCTATACCACCACCCCTCCCACGGTTCTTTCACCAACGCGCATGGCAGAGTTTGCAGAACGTCAGGGGCTTGTCTGCACCGGCGATGAAGGAGTATTCCTGGCAAACCCGGAGTGCAACAGATTGTTCGCTGTCCAACAGTTGTACCAGACTACTAAAGACCGGGGCACGTATATCACCGTTCTGCTGGTCGCTGTGCTTTTCGCCTGCATGTTCGCATTCGGGTCGTTCACCCATCGCGCCAGCCGCAACCTGCTCACACTCAAGAGCAAAGGGCAGCGTTTCTCCCCCGAGAAGAGCGTGTTCTGGTTCTTCATCCCTGTGTTTAATCTGGTGAAGCCGTGGCAGATCTATCGAGAAATATTCAAGGGTAGCGATCCCACAGTTTCAACCCATGACGAGTTGGCCTGGAAAACGGAAGGTAAAGTGCCCGCGATCGTGCATGTCTGGGTCGGGATTTTTCTCGGTGTATTTATCTTCAACTGGCTGACCATCAGGACAGTCTGGTACCCGGTCCGCACCACGATCGACGATGTTGTCATCGCCCACCAGCGGCTGATCATCGCCGATTTGTTGCTCGCAGTCCTCGGTGTTGCCGCTATTCTCGTCGCTATCGAACTTAACCGACGCCAGGAAGCAAGACATGACCTGGTCGGCGATATCACCGTCACCCCGCCAGGCCCGGTAGACCCGCTTGAAGAAGCATTGAAAGAGGGAATTCGGCGCAAGGAACTGGAAAACAGGAGAAGCCGTCCCCGTTAGCGGGTGCGATGAAAGGCTGCAGAATTGGAAAAATTCACGAAACTCACCGGTATCGTCGCACCGCTCGACAGGGCGAATGTCGACACCGACCAGATCATCCCGAAACAGTTCCTCAAGCGAATTGAACGCACCGGGTTCGGCGAGTTTGCCTTCTTCGACTGGCGCTACCTGGAAGACGACGTACCCAATCCCGATTTCATACTGAACGAAGACCGGTACCGCGGCGCCAACATTCTTGTGGGCGGTCGAAACTTCGGGTCCGGCTCGTCGCGCGAGCACGCACCCTGGGCGCTGATGGAGTTCGGTTTCAGAGCGATCATCGCGCCCAGCTTCGCCGATATTTTCCGGAACAACTGCCTGCAGAACGGCCTGCTCCCCGTGGTCCTCGACGCCTCCGAAGTCGATGCCATCATGGCCCATGCCCTGCGAGGCTCTGGCTACACGGCAACCGTAGACCTCAAAGCACAGACCGTAACCGACGGCCAGGGCCTTGATGCCAGCTTTGATATCGACCCGTTCCGTAAAAACTCGCTTCTGCAGGGCCTGGACGATGTGGGCATCACGCTCGACTACGCCGAAGCCATCGACTCGTTCGAGTCGAAACGCACCGCTCGTTGGTAGCTGGTTGAATTCGGTTTACGCGCTTTTCACGCACGGCGGTGGTAGGCGGGCCAACGCGCTGTTAGACTTCTCGGGTTATTTTCAGGCACGGCCCTAATCGAGAAGCGAAAGAAGAACCAGTAGATGGATGCACGGATCGCAGTTCTTGGTGGCGATGGGATCGGCCCGGAAGTTACGGTCGAATCGATCAAAGTTCTTGACGCAATCGCCAGTCGCTTCGGACACGAATTTACCTACGTGACAGGTCTCGTTGGCGGTTGCGCGATCGACGCCACGGGTACCGCCCTCCCGGTCGATACCATGAACATCGTCCTCGGCTCCGACGCCGTGCTTTTTGGCGCTGTCGGCGGCCCGAAATGGGACGACCCGCTCGCCAAGGTTCGTCCGGAAGACGGCATTCTCGCGCTGCGTAAGGGCCTGGGCCTGTTCGCGAACCTCCGGCCGTGCAAGGTCAACCCCCAGCTGATCGACTCGTCGCCGCTGCGACGCGAACTGCTGACCGATGTCGACTTCATCATGGTCCGCGAACTCACCGGTGGTCTCTACTTCGGTAAGCCAAAACGCCGGTGGGAGAACTCCCGTGGACGTCGTGCCGTCGACACCCTCGCATACTCCGAAAAAGAGATCGAGCGGGTGGTCCGCGTCGCCTTTGAGCTGGCCCGTGACCGAAAAAAGCGCGTGCACTCCCTCGACAAGATGAACGTGATGGAGTCGTCGAGGCTCTGGCGAGAAGTCGCGACTGAGGTCGGCATCGAATACCCGGATGTCGAGCTGATCCACATGCTCGTCGACAACGCGGCGATGCAAATCATCATCAACCCCTCGGTCTTCGACGTGATAGTGGCCGAGAACACGTTCGGCGACATTCTTTCCGACGAGGCCGCGGTCATCGGCGGCTCGCTGGGTATGCTCCCATCGGCCTCGCTGTCGTCGCTGCCGCCAAAGCACGGTCGCCGTCGCCGTGGTGGAAAGCCGGCGCTCTACGAGCCGATCCACGGCTCCGCTCCCGACATCGCCGGCAAGTCGCTGGCAAACCCGATGGCGTCGATACTCAGCGCCGCGATGCTCCTCCGCCTGTCGCTGGGTCTCAACGCAGAGGCCGACGCCATAGAGGACGGGGTCGATTCGGTGCTGTCCGAAGGCTACCGGACGCATGACATCGCCTCCAATGGCGAACGGCCGCTCACGACCAGCCAGGTCGGCGACATGATCGCCGGATTGGTTATCGGCTAGGACTTGCGGAATCGCTGTTCTTCACCTAAACATATGTGCATCACGTTATTTGCACATGGAGGGGATGATTGACCCGCACCAAAATTACGATTCCGGTCGTAAAAGATCGTAGCCTTGGTCGAGACGTATTCCGCGGGTCAGCACCCGCCAAAGATCTAGTGGCTGCGTCTTGGATCGATTTTTTTGACCGCAAAACGAACTGGACTGGCTACCAGAGACCGTTTGATCGGAAACGATCCCAAAAGGCTGCGGACTACGCGGCGGATCAATCAACTGCATTTTGGCCAGAATCGATACTGTCGATCAGACCGAACTCTGAGCTTGAGACCGACCAGCAGCTCGGTGACGCTGAAAAGAAACAGTGGAAAGTCGATTGGGACTTTGTCTCATCATCATCAGACGGAAGATATGGTCAGCTTACGATCGAATTCGAGGCGGATGAAACGCGTGAAATCGATTTTGGCGATGAAGGGAAACACGAAGTCGCTTGGCGCAAAGCTTTCGCTCAAGTGGACTGCCAACATCGACTTGGAATAATGAAGGATTCCGATGCCCTGGTGACGTTCTGCATATTCCCGGATATGGATCGTTTTGAAGAGATGAAAATATTCAAGACGATCAACGACACTCAACGTCGGGTTTCTACGTCTTTGGTCGACACGATCACAATGCTATCTGACCCAGATTGTCCACCCCACATCAAATGGGGTTGGAGGCTCAACGATGATAGAAATTCCCCGTTCGAGGCCCATGTGGATCTCGGGGGTTGGTCGCAACCTGCTGCCGGATTTCTAATTACATTTCGTGGGCTTAACGTCGCCGTAAAAAAGTAATGCCCGCGAGGTTCGTGTCTCGGATCACGGAAGATTTCGGTTACGAATGTATCGTTAACTATTGGCGCGCCGTTCAGACAAAGTGGCAGTATGAATTCGTAGATCGCACAGGGAACAAACTTCAGTCCAGCCCCGGAATCGGTGGCCTCGCAAGATTTGGACGACGAGTCATTGAGCGGATGATCGATCAGCAATCCGCGGATATATCGATAGCTCAGGCCGCGCTGACAGAGCGTCGAAACCGCAAATTCAATTGGTCGATAACTGGGCCTCTTGCGGCTTTCACAGGTAAAGGTGGTCAGACCCAGGTTTTTGAGTACCTTGAGTATGTGTACGCTGGAACGGATAAACCTGAATGGCTCCCATAGTTATTGATTTTCGAATCCGGCAAAAAACACAGTGAAGTCGTTACTCGTGCAAGGTGATGCTTTACTGGCATTAAAAGCAATACCACCACGCTCCGTACAAAGCTGCGTTACCAGCCCACCGTACTGGGGTCTTCGTGATTACGGAATTGTTGGCCAAATTGGAATCGAGTCCGACTTGTCTGCTTACTTACGCGCAATTCGCGAAGTATTCGGCCAAGTAAAACGTGTA
>JASLNQ010000243.1:0-292 GCA_030745955.1 Dehalococcoidia bacterium
CGGTTGCCGCCTGACTCGGCACGCTTCAGCGCCTCCCAGCGGTTGATCACCTCTTCGGAATCGTCAAGCGCTTCACCATCCCCGAATACGTGCGGGTGCCGCCGGATGAGCTTTTCGCGGACCGCATCGCAGATCGAGGCGGCGTCGAAAGTACCAGCGTGGCGGGCCATATCGGCGTGGAACACGATCTGCGTGACGATATCGCCCAGCTCCTCTTCGAGGCTGCGTGGATCGCCTGAGTCGATCGCTTCAAGCGTCTCGTAGGTCTCTTCAAGCAGGTTTGGCCGCAGCG
>JASLNQ010000243.1:302-4055 GCA_030745955.1 Dehalococcoidia bacterium
CACGGACACCCGCCGGGGTTCCGCAGCAACTCGACCGTTGCCACGAGTTGTGTGAATGCCGAGCCCGCCGTTCTGGCCTGTTCGCTCTGTGAACTCAACCGATCCTCCGTGTTTGGCACCAACTGTTCGAGTACGTGGCACGTATGCTAACCGTCATGCCCCCCCGGATGTCCCGAAGACGCTCCAATCTAAAAGTTGGCAGGCCAGCCAGTTCACCTGCCGGGGTCCACCAACACTGGATCCCCCTGGCTGGCGCGGCGGTCTTTGCGTTGCTGCTACCGATATTCCTGATCCTCTTCAACGTCAGCTACATCACGAACAGCGAATGGCTGTACGAGTATGGATGGTGGCGAAACGACATCGCAAACCGCACGGGACTGACTGTCGAAGAGTTGAATCGTGGGGCGGACCAGATCAAGGAGTATTTCGGGAACGATGCCGAGCTCCTCGATCTGCGGGTGAACTTTGGTGGCTCCGAGGTTTCGCTGTACAAGGAGCGTGAGGTGCTTCACATGGTTGATGTGAAGGCGCTGATGCAGGGCGTGTTTTCGGTTACACGGTGGCTGGGTGCAGTGCTGCTGGTGTTGCTGGTGGCGGGCGTGGTTGTGCTGAAGCGAGAGGCGCTGCCTTTGTTGCTCAGGTCGCTGAAGTGGTCGGCGATCGGAACGGGCGTGTTCCTCGTGGTGTTCGGTACGACGGCTGCGATCGACTTCGGGTGGTTGTTCACGCAGTTCCATTTCCTGAGTTTTGCGAACGACCTGTGGTTGCTCGATCCTTACTCCGATTTCCTGATCATCATGTTCCCGCAGCGGTTTTTCTTCGAGGCGACGCTGTTTATCGGGCTGCTGACGATCGTTGACTTCGCCCTGCTATATGGCCTCGCCCGCTTCGGGGTTGCGCGGTTCGGGACCTCACGGGGCCGTGAAGGCTAGCCACCGAGCGTTTCGAGCCACTTGTCGACGACCGGTTCGAGTTCAAGTATGGAATCGACCGTGTAGTCGGGGCTTGCGTCGGTGGGGACCTGAGTTTCGGTTCTACCCCGGACGAATACGGTCGATGTTCCGACAGCTTCTGCACCGGCTACGTCTGTGTGCATGTTGTCGCCAACGTGGAGCGTTCGTTCCGGCGGCACGTCGAGGGCAGCAAGGGTGCGTTCGAATATTTCCCTGGTCGGCTTGGCGACTGCGAGATCGTTCGAGAGGGAGATCTGGTCGAGCCTTTCGAGTAGATCGATCTGGTCGAACCACTCCCTGTAAGCGTCCGGGCTCGTGAGGGCCGTGTTGGATATCAGTGCCGTTTTCAGGCCGCGTGTGGCGAGGGCGTCGAGTATTTCCAGCGATCCTTCGAGGAGATGGGGCGGTGAATCGACGAATGCCCGATCGATGGCCCGCCCGACCCGGTTCAGTCCCTCAGGGCCGATGCGGTCAGCCAGGCCAGGATCAAGCCGATCAATCCAGCGTTCAATCCAGACGACGAACCTGGAATCGCGACCCCGGTCATGGCCTGCGGTAATCTCACCGGAGAGTTCCAGTAACTCCCGGTCAATAACTTCCTGATCGATGGTGACACCCAGTTCAGCCAGCACATCGGCCAGGTATTCCGACCTGAGCCGACGACGCAGGTTTGAACTCGCAGATCCCCGTTTTTCGAATATCAGGGTTTGCCAAAGATCGAACGTGACCGCGGCGTTTGTTGAACCTGGCACCCGGGGCATGGTCAGTACTGGACCATGCTGAAGATATCGAGTCCGTTCGGGAGGGTTTGCCTGCCATTGAGGAATGTCAGCTCGACAAGGAACGCTATAGAGACGACGTTGGCGTTGAGCGACTCGATCAGTTTCACGCCGGCACCGGCCGATCCGCCCGTGGCGAGCAGGTCGTCGAGAACGGCCACGTTTTGGCCCGGTTCCACGGCAAAGGTGCTTGCCTCGAGCCGCGCGGTACCGTACTCAAGCGTGTAGTCCATGCCCACTACCGGTGGCGGGAGCTTCCCGGCCTTGCGTATCGGCACAAAGGGCACATCGAGGCGGTCGGCAACCGGTGCGCCGAAAATAAATCCCCGGGCGTCGATAGCTGCGATCGCCTGGGTCTCCTTCGAGCGGAGGTGGGTCGCGAGCGTTTCGGTGATGTGCCGCATCGCCTCGGGATTTGCCATCACGGGTGACAAATCGCGAAACAGAATGCCCTCGGACGGGTAGTCGGGTACGTCCCGAATTAGCGACTTGAGATCCAATGTGCACCGCCAGTACCGGCAAGCTAACAGAGAAAAGAAACTGCTTGCCAATCGCTTATTTTAGCGTTGCACGGGCTGGCGGTGCATCGGGTTGGTTCCGACTGGCCCCAATTAACTCTGCGCCCAAATGGCGGTGTCGGGGTAGAAATCGTTCCAGGCGAACCAGAACACGTTCACCGCGTGCAGCCGTTCGAGGGCGTTGCCGGCGAGTTCCCCGCTGACGGCCTGGCCCGTAAACGGCACCCAGAGAGTGCTCGTTTGCTCATCGCGTAGCCACTGGCGACCGTCCTGTTCGATCAGTTCGAAATTCAGTTCCCGACCGTCGACGGCGGCACCGAACGCGAGTGCGGTGTTGGTGTCGGGATCGAAGAAGACGACCGCGGGGTTGCCGGCGTGTGCGATGTGAACCAGCTGTTCTTCACGGAGCCGTGAGTGTGGCAGCGCGACCGGGTCGCCGTCGAAGCCGAGTCCCAGCACGAGTTCTTTTGTCGGGAGCCGGTCGTCCTTGTTCGATTCGCCGATAACGCCCGCCGCGCGTCCTCCGTAATAGTCGACGTAAGGGTCCTGTCCGCGATTAGCCTTCCGGAGGGCGACCGTTTCGGGGTGGAGTTCTTTCCACTTGTCCCACGTCGTGAGCGTGAGAGGAATTATTTCCAGTTCGGTGCCTGCCAGTTCACCCCGCACCGAGCGGGACAGGAACTGGCTCCACAGCGATTCGGTCTGGCGGTCGAACATGACGAGCGCGTTCATGATGAGTTTGCCGGACACGCCGAAATCGTGAATGTTGCCGTTGATCTCTCTGGAATACCCGATTCCAGTAAAGCAAAGCGGTCACCAGGTGACGGCGATCGGTTTACCACCCACCATGTCGTTGACTACCTCGTGGCGACTGAGCAGGGGCACGGAGTAGGCACGTGCGTCACCCTCAATGTTTACGCCGAGCACCAGTTCATCCCCGCTGTAGGTTTCGTCGGCGGTAGCAGGATCGACGAACCGCGGGTCCTCAATCGATCGGATCGCGTCGAAGCCGAGCAGGGTCACGATCTGCAATTCCTGTTGATCTGATCCACGCGAGCTGGTCCCGTCACCCCGTCGGATAACCACGGTCTCCTCCGATGGCCTCGTGGTCCCACCGGTCGCCAGCCACGCTATGTATCCCAGCAACAGGGCGATCAGTCCGAGTCCCACAACCTTGTGCATCAACACCTCGCGCTCTTCGTATTCATGTTCCAGAGCGTGCGAACCCGAAAGAATTTCTGCACGCCGCGCTACGTTAGATGCGAAGTGTTCTGGATTGGTGCTGATGGATTTCACGAGCAACAGACGACCGGAAGCCGGGGATAGCCGTGGGATTACGTGCGCCCGCGATGCTAGAATTCGCGGCCAACCTGAACTGACACCCCCAGTTGATCCAGGTGCGGTTTGATTTGCTCTGAATTGAACAGCACCCTGCTGATCAAAATAAGGGCATTCCGATTCACCTCTCGAGGATTTCTCTGACCGGTTTTCGAAACCACACGA
>JASLNQ010000244.1:0-3767 GCA_030745955.1 Dehalococcoidia bacterium
CAGGGTCCAGGTCGAATCGACAAGGATCTCGTGCTCAACGCCGTTGACGGTTGTCTTGATTTGTTTCTTGCTCATTTGCGGTTGGTTCAGTCTTCCTGGCTTTTTGGATGATTCGCATTGCCGGGTGGCCAGTTGGTGGCGCTGTTGTGTGATCGTGTTCTCCGCTAGCCGAGTCGTTCGATGCAGAGGTTCAGGGTCCGCCTTGTCAGTACCTTGACCAGCTCTTTCCGGTACTCGGCCGAGCCGCGGACATCGGTGATCGGGACGGCCGCCTCGACTGCGAGTTCGGCTGCCCGGTCGATCGCCGCGGCGTCGATGGCCGATCCCTCAAGCGATTCCTCGGCCGCGTAGGCCCAGACGGGTGTCGGTGCGACAGAGGCCAGGGCGATCCGGGCTTTTTTGACAGTTTTCGACGCCGGATCGATTTCTACAAGCGAACCGACCCCCGCCACGGCAATATCCATCTCGTTCCGGGGGATGAACCGCAGGTAGGCCGAAACGGTGTTTGCCGGCGGAGCGGGCAGCACCAGTTCCCTGAGTATTTCACCCTTCTGGAGAACGGTTTGCCCGGGACCCGCAAAAAAGTCGATCAGCGGGATTTCACGCTCACCCGACGCACTTGCCGTTCGGGCAACCGCCTCGTGGATGAGCAGCGCCGGGATCGTGTCGGCCGATGGCGCTGCGTTGCAGACGTTCCCGCCGACCGTCGCCCGGTTCTGGATATGGACCGAGCCGACGAGCGCCGACGATTCGGCGAGGGCGGGGTAACCGCCGTTTGCGGCCGTGAACCGGTGGACATCGGCGCACGAGACTGCCGAGCCGATGCGCAGGCCCGCTCCGTTCGCCTCCAGCGTGAGCAGTTCAGGTATTCGCTTCATGTCGACGACGAGGTCGGCGTTGCGGCGGTTGTTCTTCAACTGGTCGATGATGTCGGTGCCACCCGCGAGCGGGCGCACTTCGCCGGGCCGTGCCAGCAACTCCAGCGCGTCGGCCAGCGATGTCGGGGCCTTAAAATCAAAACTCGGCATTCGTTTGTGCGTCTCCATTTCTCGAAACAGCCCGTGCGGATGGGCCGACCAGGCCATTTGAGCCAGTACGGCGGGATTATATGCCCCTAACCAACCCTGTACGGTTCCAGCGTGTCCCATTTCGGCGACAGGCCGAGTCCGGGGCGGTCAGGGGCGTAGACATAGCCGTCCTCGATGGTCAGTTCGTGCTCCCACACCTTGCCGTGCATCGGGTTCACCGAATCGCGGTAATACTCGAGGATCAGACCGTTCGGGACCGCCGCCACGAGGTGGATGTGAACCTCCTGCGCACCGTGCGGCGCGACATCGAGGTCGTTCGCCTGGGCCAGCGCCGCCACCTTCATAAACTCGGTTATTCCGCCAAGGATCAGGGCGTCGGGCTGCAAGATATCGACTGCCCGGGCGTTGATCATGTCGCGGAAGCCGTAGCGGGTGTACTCGTTCTCGCCGGCCGCCACCGGGACTGATGTCGCACGGGTGATCTCGGCCTGGCCGATGTAATCGTCGGGCTCGACCGGCTCCTCGAACCAGAACAGGTCGTACTTCTCGGCCTTTCGCGCAAACTCAATAGCCTGGTAATGGCGATAGGCGTTGTTGGCGTCGACCATGAGCCGGATATCCGGTCCGATCGCATCGCGGCACACCCGCACCCTCTCGATGTCCTCGTTGATCGGTACAGCCCCGACCTTGATCTTCACGGCGCGGGCGCCCAGCTTCACGTTGTCCTCCATCTCCTGGGCCAGCTCCTTGAGGCCTTTTCCCTCCTCGTAGTAGCCGCCTGCGATGTAGGTGTCGACCCGGTCGGTGAAGCCCCCGAGAAGCTTGTAGACCGGCATGTTCGCGGCCTTGCCCTTGATATCCCAGAGGGCGATGTCGATACCGGCGATGATCCGTGTCGAAATGCCGCGCCTGCCCACCAGCTTGGGACGCCACATCGCATGCCACAGCGCCTCGTTGTCCAGCGGGTCCTCGCCGATCAGGCCCTTCTTGAAGTGCTCGACGAACGACGCCCCAACCTCGGGTGTCGACTCCATCCCGCCAGCGATCCCGATCCCCTGGATGTCGGGGTCGTCGGTGTCGATCACGACGATGTTCAGCAGGTTGTGCGTGTACGTGTAGAGACCGTTGGTGATCGGGACGGCCCGTGCCCACCTGAACATTTCCAGCCGCACATCTGTGATCTTCATCGAGCTACTGCCTTTCGATTGCGCGCCATTCCCTGAATACGCCTGTTCGTTCACGATGCCTGCGGCCGCCGGTTCGCGGGCCGGTGCGATGCGTGACGCCCCGGTCGGCTCACAAAAAGGGCACCTGCGTTCAGGACCGGTCGCTGCGTAAAAAAAACCGGGTCGGGGCCGGAGTGTAGCAGCGGGGGCATAAACGTGGCACTCCACCGCGGTCTGAGCCCGAAATTTTTTGATTACAGCCTGCATGCCAACGGCTACAGGTAAGTGCTAACGTTGAACGTATGCAGAGCAACCCACCCACGTTTTCTTCGTTCCGGCAGAGCTATGTCGAGCGCGACCGCATGGAGATGGACCGGTTCGAGGACGACCGTCGCCGCAAGCTGGGCATGGCGATCGCCCTGGTTCCACTTGGCATCGCAATGGCGCTCATCGTCAACTACACGAACATCGTGGTGGCGATCGACGACGCCGACTGGCAGTTCGTTCTGCACCGGCCCAACTTCGTGAATATTCTGAAACTCTCGGTCGCCCCGTTCATCGGGGGCGGTGTCGGGATGCTGCTCGCGGTGATGCTCGCCACCTCGATCGCCGGCAGGGAAGGGCGTTTCTGGCCGTTTGCCCTGACCGCTTTTTTCTACAGCGTCTTCATGCCCCTCCTTGTCGGGCTCCTGTTGCCGGCCAACCTGTTCCTGCTCGATGTCACCGGGCTTTCCGTGTTCGAGCTTTCATTTGGCGAAGCGCTGTCGGCATGGATCTGGGGAACGCCGTTCTTTGTGTTCACCTACACGCTGACGGGCATCAAGCAGGGAGTCTGGGCCGGCATCGGGGCGGTGCTGCTCGGGGCCGCGATATTCCGGTACGTGGGCCCCAACCAGGTGGTGTTCAGCGCCTGGCGGACCACGGTAGTGACCATGGCCGTGGCAGCGCTGGCAGCCGGCGTGATGTTGTTCGGCCCCCTCGGCATATTCGAACTCCTCTTCAACCAGTTCCGCGCCGCGTAGACCAGCGATCTCGCTGGGCGACCACACCTGCTGGAGAAAACCCTGGCTTTCGGGCATGGGCGGAATGGCGACGTGGCGATCGAGAGCAAAGAGGGCGTGATCGGCAACACGAGGCATCACCGGGCGGCCGCACGAGACGGGCGGGCGCACGAGATATTCATGCCGCGTGCGATATTGTCATGCTGAGCTTGATTCAGTATCCCCACCGAACTCGCAACAACCAGCGCTAAACGACAACCACGAAGCGCGCAACCACCGCCCGATCAGCCGTCCAGGGCATCGGCGAGCGCCACGCACGATTCCACGCTCAGCTCGCAGAGCATCACGGTGTTGCCCACCACGGCGAAGGCCTTGTACTTCGTAACGGCTGACGAGCCGGCGCCCCGGTTGCTGGCGCCGATCGATCCGCCCTCACGGAAGCTCTGGTCGATGGCTGCGGAGGCGTTTTCCACACCCGAAGTCGAAGCGATTTCGTGTGTGTCGTAGAAGCGGATCTCGATGTCTTTCGCGTTGAAGAAGCCGTACCAGATGTCGTTGGCGTCGGGGACTGT
>JASLNQ010000244.1:3777-4018 GCA_030745955.1 Dehalococcoidia bacterium
GCCGGGACTTCTTCCAGCCGGCCGCAACGTAATCGTCGAACGTAAATGTTTGGTCGGCCATCAGGGTGGTAGAAACCTTGGACAACTCGTCGTCGCCCCCGGCCGCGGGCGCCGGGTCGTCACTCGCGGAATCCGAGTCGCCACACGCGACAACCAGCGCAAACATTGCGGCGAACACGACTAGAAGAAGCCAGCGTGAGCGCTTCAGGAGCGGGGATACGTGCGCGGCGTGCATCATTAG
>JASLNQ010000245.1 GCA_030745955.1 Dehalococcoidia bacterium
CCCGGCATGGTGGTACGACATCCTCGAAGGCATACCCGGCGATATCGTCAAAGACAGCCACATCGAGGTCTGGGACACTCCCGGACTCGGCGTGAAGTTCATCGTCGAAGAGACAAAACGGTACCTGAACGAAGAAGACGCCGACTTCTTCGACGACTGATCGGGAGAACCGCGTCCCCACCCCAGGTCCCTCGGCTCCGATGACTACGCTCGGGATATCGGCTATTACCCGTCATCCCCGGCAATAAATGCCATCCAAGACGGCATCTGGGGCAACCTGCCCTGAGCTTGTCGAACGGGTCGAAGGACGGCATGTCAGCAAAGCCACCCCCTCAGTACCGCCACGACTCGCGAACCCCCTCAACACAGGCGCCCCGCAACAAATCCCTATCCGGGTCTACCATTGTGTGTATGGCGAAAACGTACTCGACCCGGGACGACCGCGGCCTGCAACCGCAGACTGATCAACCCGCCGCGCCAGCGCCCACCCCGAAACCCGGCCCGCACACCACGCCCCCGGGCAGCAAGCGTAATCGCACCGTCCTCGCAATCTCCCATACCCTCGAATCGCTGAAGCACCCCGGCTACCGGTACATGTGGATCGGATCGCTGGTGGGAATGGGCGGGTTCACGATGCTGACCATCGCCCGCACCGTCTTCGTCGATGACCTCACCGGCAGCGCCTTTATCACCAGCCTCGTCGCCATGGGATTCGCCCCGACCATGCTCATCATGTCCCTCTTCGGCGGCGTGGCAGGCGACCGCATGGAGCGGCGGCTGGTCATCCAGCTCTCCCAGGGTGCCGCCGGCTTGCTCGCCCTGGTCGTTGCCCTGCTCATCGCCTTCGATGTCGTCCACTGGGTCCACCTCTTCATTGCCTCGATGCTCCAGGGTGTTACTTTCGCCTTCCAGATGCCCGCCCGACAGGCCATCCTCCCGAACCTGGTCGGCAAGGAAAATGTCACCAATGCAGTCGCCCTCAACTCGGCCGGAATGGGCATCATGTCGATCGTCGCACCGGGAATCGCCGGGGTCCTTTACAGCCTCGCAGGCGCGGAAGCCGTCTACTTCGTAGTTGCAGGAATGTCGCTGCTGGCGGTCCTGTTCACCGCCCGGCTCCCGCGTTTCGTCCCCGAACCCAGCAGCGTCAAAAAGAACATCATCGCCGACATTGTTGAAGGGGTGAAATACACCTGGCATAACCGGCTGGTTTTTCTGCTCCTGGTCTCAGGGCTGACCTCCGCACTGCTCGCAATGCCGTTCCGGATGCAGATCCCGGTGATCAGCCGCCGGTTGTACGACATCGACGTTACCGAGATCGGTTGGCTCATGGCTGCGATGGGAACAGGTGGCCTTCTCGCCACGGCTGTAACGGCCAATCTCCGGGAGGGCCACCACCGGGGACCGATCTTGATCGTCATAGGCATCGGCGGCACCGGTGTCGCAATGCTCCTGCTGGCGATATCCGGCGTGTACATGATCGGACTCGCGATCATGGTCGCAGTGGGCTTCGTTGGCTCGATCCGGATGACACTCGGTCAATCGATAGCGATCGAGGCGACGAGCGACGAGTTCAGGGCGCGGGTTATGAGCCTGAACATGATGGTCTACGGCCTGATGCCACTTGGCGCAATGCCAATGGGTTACGCCATCGACCACATCGGAGCAGAAAACACCCTGCTCATCGTGGGCACAATCCTCCTCGTGGCGACCGCAGCCCTGATGCTCGGCTCATCAACCCTCCGCCGCCACTCCTAGTACGTGACGGCAAGTCCCTTCTCCCTTGCCCTGGTGTGCCCGCGGAGCTGCGACGCGCGATTGGCTCACGCCAGCCCTATGGCAAGTGCGCCTCGCACGCCCGGAGCTAGCGTAGAGGGTTAGGGTGTGGGTGGTACCCGGTAGCATGCCAACACCTTTCACTCGTGAGCACCGCGACCCCACCCCGGGTCCCTCGGCTCCGAGGACTTCGCTCGGGCCATTGAAGTTGTGCCTGAAGGAACAGTCGACCCATAAACTGGTTAGAATCGCACCCGAATGGAAGCCATAAACTGGTACCCATGTCCCCGGTCGCACAGGGGCCTAGACCATTTGTGGGTTGGGGATGAAGCCGGCGCAGGTTGGCGTATATTCGGTGAGACGCTTGGCGGCTACCTGTACGGCTTCCGGATTCGAGTCGACCAGCACGAAGCGCCGGTCGTTTTTGGCCGCTGCGACGCCGGTGGTGCCTGAACCAGCGAAGAAATCGAGTACGAGGTCGCCGGGGTTCGAGTGGACCTTCACGATGCGTTCAAGTACCGCCAGCGGCTTCTGGGTCGGGTAGCCCGTCCGCTCTTTGCCGTTTGTGGGCACGATCGTCTGCCACCAGACGTCGGTCGGGACCTTGCCCCGGGCCGCTTTTTCCCTACTAACGAGCGATGGCGCCATGTACGGAATGCGGTCGATCGCCTCGGTGTTGAAGGTGTAGTTGGCAGGGTCGACCGCGTACCAGAAGATCGTATCGTGCTTGGTGGGCCACTTTTTCTTTGAGCGGCCGCCATAGTCGTATGACCAGATGATTTCGTTGATGAACGATGCGCGGCCAAAGACCTGGTCGAGCAGCACCTTGCAGTAGTGCGATTCGTGCTGGTCGACGTGGAGGAACAGCGACCCGTTTTCGGCCAGCACGCGACGGGTTTCTTCGATGCGGGGAGCGAGAAATCCCATGTAGTCGTCAAATGCGTCGAGGTATGAGTTTTTTCCCCGGCGCTCAGTGCGATACCGGTTGCCGCCGAAGCCCGTTCGGTCGCCGTCCGAGTCGCGGACCGTCTTGAGGCGGGTGATCGACTGCTCGGTGCCCGTGTTGAACGGGGGGTCGATGTAGACGAGGTCGACCACGCCGTCGGGAACGCTGCGCAGGAAATCCAGGTTGTCGGCCAGGGTGATGGAGTTGATTTGCATGAAGGCAGGAGCGCTGCGGGCGGGTGAGATTGGGTTCTGGGTGCTGTGTTGCCGTACGCCTCAATGGCAGGTTGTGGTTTGTTCGCGGGCGAGGATGACCCGCAGCTAAAAGTTAACACGCCCCAGAAATTCAAGAGCGGGAATCGACCGAGTTCAAAGCCGATTCGGGGCTAGGAGTCGTGTGGGGTGCGTCGTCGTGCGATGCCGGCGCCGAAAATGATTCCAAGTCCGGCCCCGAGCCCGATCCAACCCGGAAAATCGGTGAGTGCAAAAAGTACTGCGCCGATCACCGCACCGATAACCATGGCGATGGTTATCCTCTGTTTTGCGTCCAACGTTCGTGTCTCCTGGTGACTCCAGCCCAGTGACAACGTTCCGTGCAGCATTGTATTCGTGCCAGGTTTACCCGGAGAGTCCGAACTGGTGGGCGGCGAATGATGGATTTTTGAACAGTGAGGGCATCGAGTATTCAGCCGGGTTCTCGTACGGCTGCCCTGCGAGATCGAATTCGACAACTTCTTCGGGTCATTGTCATACCAGAGTTTTCAGTGGATGATAACGGCTTTGTTTTAGGTGAAAACATTTTGACGCGCACGGACTGTCGGACGTCAGCAATAATGGGACGGATATCAGGCCTGAACTAATAGAGAGATCGGCGGGTTTGAGCTCCCTGGGATAGATTCCAGATGAAGGAGCAAGACCGTGCCCGAAATCGACAACGCTGACAAAGCCTCGCCTGCCACAGAGCAGGCCGAGAAGCGCACTGAGGAAACCCGCGGCTTCATGCGGAGCGTCCGTAGGGCCACGCGCCGCAAGTACACGCCGGAAGAGAAGATCCGGATAGTGCTGGAAGGGTTCCGCCGGGAAGCGACCGTCTCCGACCTGTGCCGAAGGGAGGGGATCAACCCCGCCAACTACTACTCCTGGACCAAGGAGTTCATGGAGGCCGGGAAGGAAAGGCTGACACGCAACACGGTGCGCGACGCCACACGGCAAGAGATCGAGCAACTCAAGCGTGAGAACGGTGACCTGAAAGAGATAGTGGCCGACCTCGTTATCGAGA
>JASLNQ010000246.1 GCA_030745955.1 Dehalococcoidia bacterium
CGACCGGCTCATCCACGCCGCGGTAATAGGCCGTTTTCTGAAGTGGGCGGGCGACTCGAAAATCAGGGTTCGCAACATCGCCAGCTCTGGGATACTCGGTGACAGGGGAAATCGAGAATTTCTACTGCACCTTGAACTTCCTACTCCTGGGCGGGAATGAAGGGCCGTACGACCGGCCGTGTTCGCGTTGACCCGTGAGTTCCTGACCGTTAAAATCGACAACTCATTGCCGCCTAAACCGGGAGCTATTCGGCAGTGCTGATCCGGGTGGCGCAAGTGTGCGCCGTACGGGGTTGAACGGACCGAGCCAAAAATCACTGCACCTGTGCCAGAGTCTCAAGGCCCGATCAACACAGAATCCAACGACAAGCCGCACGAGGCCTGCGGCATCGTCGGAGCCTATATCCCAGGTGAGAACGTAGCTCGCACCGCGTTTTTCGGCCTGTTTGCACTGCAGCACCGTGGCCAGGAAAGCGCCGGGATCGCCACCTCAAGAGGCGATCGAATCCATATCAGGGCGAAGATGGGCCTCGTCTCCCAGGTGTTCCGTGAAGAATCCATCAGCGGACTTCCGGGCCATATCGGCATCGGTCACACCCGGTACTCGACGATGGGTGGGAGCAAGGAATACAACGCCCAGCCGATCCTCTCGAACGGTCTGCGAGGTGAGATCGCAGTCGGCCACAACGGGAACGTGATCAACGCCGCCGAACTCCGGATCGAAATGGCGGAGGAATTCGGGTCGACCTTCGAGATGTCGTCCGATACCGAGGTCATCGCCGAGATGTACGCCATGGCGCCCGGTCGCGACTGGTTCGAGGTATCGGCCTACGTAATGCGTCGCCTGAAGGGCGCGTATTCACTCGTGATCATGACGAAAGACCAGCTGATCGCAGTACGCGACCCACTCGGCATCCGTCCGCTTTGCCTGGGAACGTTGAACGACGGCTGGGTCGTTGCCTCCGAGACTGCGGCGCTCGACAACCTTGGCGCCGATTTCGTCAGGGAACTGGAACACGGCGAGACCGTCGTCATCGACAGCGACGGCATTAAATCGAGTGTCTGGACCGGTGCTCGCCCGCAACACGCCATGTGCGTGTTCGAGCAGATTTACTTCGCCCGTCCCGACAGTGTGCTGAACGGTGAACTGGCCTACGAAACCCGCCAGCGCCTGGGCGCAGAGGTGTACCGGGAACACCCGGTCGACGCCGACATAGTGGTTGGTATCCCCGACTCCTCAACGCCCCACGCAGTAGGACTCGCCGCCGCGGCAAGGATCCCCTATGCCGAGGCCATTATTCGTAACCGCTACGTGGGCCGGACGTTTATCCAGCCCGACCAGCGTTCCCGTAACCAGGGCGTCGAGACCAAGTTCAATCCGATGCGCGGCGTGATCGAAGGCAAGCGATTGCTGGTCGTCGACGATTCGATTGTCCGGAGTACGACGATTATCCGCGTCGTCAAGATGCTGCGCAGGGCCGGGGCGAAAGAGATTCACGTCCGTGTCGCCTCGCCACCGATCGTTTCAACCTGCCATTTCGGCGTGGATATGGCCACACTCCGCGAGCTTATCGCCGCAAATATGAGCATTGAGGAGATCCGGGAGTACATAAAAGCCGATTCACTGGCCTACCTTTCGGTCAATGGGCTACTCCGGGCGGTTAGAGCTCCAAAAAACGCCTACTGCACCGGTTGTTTCACCGGCAACTACCCGATTCCCGTCCAGCTTGAAATGGATAAACTCAGCCTCGAAGCAACGCCCACCACCTGAACTTCTGCAATCGGCGGTCGGTGCACGAAGTTTTCGGGCTCTTGCACGCTCCGCATCTGACTTCTCCGAACGTATACTTGTTGCCCGGTCGCCACGCACCCGAAACCGGGCAACGCGACCCGATCCGAAAACGCCGACGGGAGCCCCTACACATGACCGACCGCCCTGCAGGCAAGACCTACGCTGACGCTGGTGTCGACCTGAATGCGGCGGCATCCGTCAAGGACAGGATCAAGGGTATTGCGGCGGCGACGCTCGGTAGCGCCGTTGTGGCCGGTCCGGGCGGCTTTGGCGGGGTGATTGACCCCGACCCCTCCGGTGACACGCTCCTCGTTGCCAGTACCGATGGCGTCGGCACCAAGCTCCGCATCGCCGACGCACTCGGCAGGCACGACACCGTGGGTGCCAGCATCGTCAACCACTGCATCAACGACATTCTTCCCGCCGGCGCACGGCCGCTCTTCTTTCTCGACTACATTGGCCTGAGCCGGTTCGACCCGGACAAGATTGCGGAGATCGTGTCAGGCCTGGCAAAGGCGTGCGCCGAGGCAGGGTGTGCGTTGCTTGGTGGCGAGACTGCCACGATGCCCGATATCTACCACGGTAACGACTACGACCTCGCCGGCTTCATCGTCGGGACCGTCCGCAAGGACGCACTCCTTAAACCCGAGAACACTCGGGACGGAGATGTGGTGCTGGGACTGGCGTCCGACGGGCTGCATACCAATGGGTACTCGCTGGTCCGGTCCGTGTTTGAGACCGACGACGACCCCTCGGTGCTCGCAACGAACGTCCCCGAGACATCGCACACACTCGGTGAGTTGCTGCTCAGGCCCCACCTGAGCTACCTGGACACGATCAGCCCGGTGCTCGACAAGGTCCGTGGGCTGGGCCATATCACCGGTGGCAGCTTTGATAAGAACATTCCCCGCGCGCTGGCGGACGGCCTGGGTGCCGACATCGATATCTCGACCTGGACGGTCCCGCCGTTGTTCAATTTCATCCAGGAGACCGGCAACGTCGAAGACCAGGAGATGTTCAGGGTGTTCAACATGGGCATTGGGATGACCATCATCGTTGAACCCGGGCTGGCCGACGACGTTCTCGACAGCGTCCCGGGTGCGTTCAGGATCGGCCAGGTGGTCAGGCGGGCGCCGGGCGAGGAACGGACGAAACTGATCGGGCTTTAGGGGCTCGCCTGTCGAACTGGCGCCAAACTGGAAAACCATTCGTAGAGCAAAGGGTACGAGACTAATTTGAGGGCACTTCTTTCCGCATATGACAGGACCGGACTCGTCGACTTCGCCAGGGTGATGGCCAGGGCCGGCGTTGAACTGATCAGCACCGGTGGTACGGCAAATGAGCTAAAAAATGCCGGGTTGGATATCACAGAGGTAGCCGTCGTGACCGGTGCTCCCGAAATCCTCGACGGACGTGTAAAGACGCTGCACCCACGGATCCACGGTGGACTGCTCGGGAAGCGCAGCAACCCCGCTCACGTCGATGAAATGAAGGAGCAGGGAATAGAGGGAATCGACGTCGTCGTAAACAACCTCTACCCGTTCCAGCAGACCATAGCGAATCCCGAAGTCACGCTCGATGACGCACTCGAGAACATCGATATCGGCGGCCCGGCCATGACACGCGCCGCAGCCAAGAACTTTCCCGATGTCGTCATCGTTGTCGACCCGGCCGACTACGCGGGTGTCGGCGAGATGATCGCATCCGGTGGGGGCGTGTCGATGACCGAGCGCCGCAGGCTCGCCGCAAAGGCATTCCAGCATGTTGCCGCGTACGACACGTTGATTTCCACCTATTTGCGTGAACCCGGCACTTCGGGCGACGATAAGACCGCGTTGTTCCCGGAAGAGCTGACATTAGGTTGGAACCGGGTCGCGATCCCGCGTTATGGCGAGAACCCACACCAGGCGGGTGGAATTTATTCGATTCCAGGCGAAACTGGTGGAATCGTCAACGCGAAGCAGTTACACGGCATCGATATGTCGTACCTCAACTACTTCGATGCTGACGCAGCCTGGGTTGCTGCCAACTCGTTCGGGCCACTCGGTGGAGCAGGCCGCCACTGTGTCGCTGTCGTGAAGCACGCCAATCCATGCGGACTGGCCATCGATGCAGACCAGGCGGAAGCATGGCCGAGGGCACCTGACGCGCCACCTTTCCAGGATCAGGCGGCATCTGAGATCGGTGCTTGGCGTAGGTGTGACTAG
>JASLNQ010000247.1 GCA_030745955.1 Dehalococcoidia bacterium
GGCGTTAGTCACAGGGGGCGGTTGCGGTAGGGGGAGATTTTACGCGAGAAGGCGTCGGTGGGTGGGGTGGGTAGCCGCCGGGTGGGTGCTTGGGGATGGCGCAGGCGTGCCGTCCTTCGAGTGCCTCAGATGCCGTCTTGGAAATCAAGTGGCATTTTTGGGTGGCGAAGAGCGTTTTTTGCGGTTGTGGCGGGTAAAACCCGATTTCCCGAGCGGAGTCATCGGAGCCGAGGGGTCCGGGGTGGGGTGCGCGCGTTCTCGCGAGTGGCCGGTGCTGGTACGGGAAAGCTTTCACCCATACCCTAATCCTCTCCCTCGCAAGGAGAGGGGATGGGCCAATTCCGTCAAAGGAGAGCCGTTTCCACCGAGGTCCCTCCACTTCGGTCGGGAAATCAGGTTGGTGGGAGTATGACTAGGCCGTTATTTCTACGGGTGGCTCGCCGGAAATGCTGGTGGGGAGGCCTTCTCCAACTTTCTCGCCGGTCTCGCAGTAGTGCCTGAGTCCCTCGAGCGACTGCCCGAGCACTTTCGAGAACTTGCTGCGCATTATCATCTTTTCCATCAGTTTGCCGAGAATGCCGAACTTCGCCTCGAGAGTCACGGTAGCCCGGACGATGGTCACACCGTCGGATGAGCGAATGCTCCAGGTGCTCCTCGCAAACTTCATCGGACCAAACGGAGTCAGGTCGATGGTCAGGTACTCGCCGTCTTTCCAGTCGACAACCGTTTCCTCGATATCGCCGAGCCCGGAGACTTCACAGGCACGCACTGCACCCATGCCCTGCTCATTGCTGGTCGTACGCTCAGAGGTCAGGACGGTTGGCGACCATTTTGCGACGCCGTTGAAATCGGACAGCACGTCCCATACGCGTTCTGGAGTTGAATTAACCTTTATCTCCCTGGTAACAACGGACATCAATTACTCTCCTCGAATTTTTTTTTGCGTTATGTGAGCGCGTTTTATGGGCGCGGTCGGGTGATTGCCCTGGTGTGCCCGGTGGAAGCTGGACAGGCGGTTCGGCCACGTCCACGAAAAGTTTGATGCTCCTTAATTCGACTCGATTCACTTTGCGCATTTGAGTTGTCAACAAGGGGGTCAATCCGGTCTGCATCGGAATAACATGGTTGCCGCCAACTTTCGCGGCTCGTGCAAGGCCGGTTGCCACTCGCCGTTGTTCAGTAAGGGGAAAAATGGGAGAGAACGAACCCGATTCAATACTCGTCGTGACCCCGCACCCGGATGATTCGGAGTCGAGTGCCGGGGGAACGATCGCCCGCTGGTGTGCTGAGGGCAAAAAGGTCGTCCTTGTTGTGTGCACAAATGGCGACAAGGGGACCGGCGACCGTTCTATAAAGCCGGAGGACCTTGCAAAGACCAGGGAGCTTGAGACGCTCGACGCGGCAAAGGTTTACGGACTTTCCGAGGTTGTTTTCCTGGGGCTGCCGGACCAGGGGCTGGAAGACAACGATGTGTTTCGCGAGAAGCTCGTTCGCCAGATCCGGATCCACAAGCCCAGGCTCCTGCTTACCGTCGAGCCGGAGCGCCGTTACATCCGGCACCGCGACCATGCCATGACCGGCAGGGTAGCGCTGGACGCGGTGTTTCCGTACGCTCGCGACCACCTGGCATTCCCCGAACACCTTGAGGAGGGTCTTGAACCCCACAAGGTTGAAGAGGTGTGGCTCTTCCGCCCCGAGGAGGCCGATATCCACGTGGATGTAACCGATTACTTCGAGACGCGACAGAATGCGCTGCATTCGCACCTGAGCCAGGTTGGCCCGCGGAGCGAGGAGCGCGATGAGCGTTCCCGGGAGCGGCTGGCCGAGGTTGGCAAGAAGTACGGGGTGCCACTGGCCGAGCAGTTCAAGCGGATCAAGCTGTTTCGCTGAGGTAGGTTCGCAGGGGGCAGTTTGGCAGGGTGCGTCCCCGCCCCGGGTCCTTCGACTCCGATGACTACGCTCAGGACGCGTTGACTGCGTTAGCTCCGGGCGTGCGAGGCGCACTTAGTCGCGCGTCGCAGCTCCGCGGGGCACGCCAGGGCACGTGACCAACACGACCCACACCCTGATCCTCGCTGCCAGGGAGAGGGGATTGTGCGAAATCGAGCTAGCCGGCGGCTTCGGTTGGTTCGGGACTTTTGCGGGTTTCGCCCTTGATCAGGTCTTCCTCGGCCTGCGACATCAGGTGGGCGGTGATTGCCTGCATCGACTCGACGTGGACGTGTCCGTTTGCGCCGAGGACCACGGAAAGCCTGGACATTGTCTGGGCGCTGTCGGCTTCCACCATCACGATGAAGTCGTACTGGCCGAGGGTCGCATAGCGAGCGAGAAGCTGGGCTCCGGGCACGTCGACCGAGTCGCATGCTTCGGCGAAGGCGTCAGGGTTTTCGACGCATGCCTGTAGGCCGTCGTCGGTCAGGTTGGCGAGCAGGAAGAACAACATCGCTGGATCTCCAGTGGCTTTTTTGCAGACCGGAAGGCAAGGGTCCGCCTGGCGCTTGATGGGGATAGTATCGATCACCGGTCAAGTCCTTCAGTACGTGACGGTTTGAGAGTGCTGTTGCGGGAAATTCAGCGGGGATCTCCCTTTTCGTTTCGCCCGTTGGAGTGCAGACTCTGGGCGCAGGCTGCGGGGGGCGCGTTTTAGGCGCAGGCTGGCACCGGTTGGACGCCGGTTGAGCAAATGGGAAAAAGGGAGTTCTGATGGACAGGCCGAATATCGTGTTGATCAACTGTGACGACCTCGGGTACGGCGATCTCGGCAGTTACGGCTCGACGATCAACAGCACCCCGGTGCTCGACCGGATGGCGGCAGAAGGATTACGGTTCACCGATTTTTACGTGGCCTCGCCGGTCTGCTCGCCCTCGCGTGGCGCACTGATGACCGGCTGCTACCCGCCGCGCATCGGGTTTGGTTCGTTCGATGGCGCAAGGGTGTTATTTCCGGGCCATGGGATCGGCCTGAACCCCGAAGAGACAACCATCGCCAGCTTGCTGGGTGATGTCGGTTACGCCACGAAGATTGTTGGCAAGTGGCACTGCGGCGACCAGGGGGAGTTTCTCCCGACCCGGCACGGTTTCGACAGTTACTTCGGCCTGCCTTTCAGCAACGACATGGGCCGGCAGGTCGACATCAATCCCGGCGATAAGTCTGCCCAGGCCGAGTTGCGCAGGAACCGACCGCCATTACCGCTGTTGCGCAACGAGGAGGTGGTGCAGGAGCAGCCGGACCTGCGCGCCCTCACCGAGCGTTACGTCGAAGAGGCGGTCGGGTTCATCCGCCAGAACGCGACAGGTCCTTTCTTCCTCTACTTCGCCCACATGTATGTGCACCTGCCTCTGTACGCCCCGGAGGGAATGGTGAAAGCGTCGGAAAACGGCGATTACGGGGCGTGCGTCGCGGGGATCGACTGGGCGACGGACGTTATTTTGTGCGAGCTGAAGCGGCTGGGGCTGGAGGACGATACGCTGGTGATTTTCACGAGTGACAACGGTTCGAGGCTCGATAACCAGGGCGGGAGCAACGGTTCCCTGCGGGGCAGGAAGGGGACCACCTGGGAGGGTGGCCAGCGGGTGCCGTGCATCGTGCGCTGGCCTTCGAGAGTGCCTGCGGGTGTGGTGCGCAAGCAGCTGGCAACGACGATGGACCTGTATCCGACCCTGGCACGCCTGGTGGGAGCCGAGGTGCCGACTGACAGGACGATCGACGGAGTGGATATCTCCCCGCTGTTGTTCGACGAGGACCCCGGTGCGTCGCCGCGGGAGGATTTTGTTTACTACGACGAGAACAGGCTTGAGGCGGTGCGTGACGGGAAGTGGAAGCTGCATGTACGCAAGCGGAATGAGGAGATCGCAGAGCTGTACGACCTGGAGTCGGACATTGGCGAGACGGAGAACCTCTACGACAGCAATCCCGGTGTGGTCGCAGCGCTCAGTGCGAGGATCGACGCGTTCCGCAGGGAGCTGGGTGACGAGGCGACCGGGGTGACCGGGAGCGGT
>JASLNQ010000248.1 GCA_030745955.1 Dehalococcoidia bacterium
CCAACACGGCGACGATGCAGATCGGCACGATGATTACGCCGATTATTTTCTGGCTGACCAGCCTGACGACAGATCTGACTCTTTCGTTCGGCGTGACCACCATTTTCGCTGCGCTGAGTGCGCTGCTGCCGTTGTTGATCTCGATCGATGGCAGGGCCGAGGGTGCGCGTTCGGGCCAATCACGGTTCAAGAACATCGTCGATGGCCTCATATACGTGAAATCTCATCCGATCCTTCCGGGTCTTTACCTGCTCGATCTTGGCGTTACCGTTGTGAGTTTTTACAGGCAGTTGTTCCCGATATTCGCCGACCAACTGTACCGGGGTGGGCGAGGTGCCGTTTCGGCCCTGACCTGGGCTAATTCGGTCGGAGGACTGGTCGGCAGCCTTATCGTCATGTTCACCCGTGGCTACCGGGCAAAGGGGATGCTGGTGCTCTGGGCAACGCTGATATACGGCGTGCTCCTGATCCTGTTCGGCGCCACCACCGTGCTCTGGTCGGGAATGATCGTCATCGTTTTTCTTGGTGCCACCGACGCTGTTGGCATGACGACTCGGCAGGCGATTGTCCAGCTCACGACGCCGGACAATATGCGTGGACGGGCAGTTGCCGCCCACTCGCTCGCTGCCATGAGTGCGAACGGCATCGGTCAGTTCGAGGTCGGTTTCATGTCTGACAGGATCGGCGCTGACAACACGATGTACCTGGGTGGCATCGTCTCGGTCGTGGTTGTGTTGCTGATCTGGTGGCTGGTCAAGGGTGTGCGGCAATACCGTTACTTCGATGTCCCGTCGGGCGCTGCTGTCGACGACGACCTGAGGAGCCTGAAGTGAAGATAACTGGTGTCAAGACATTTATCGTCGACGGAGTATTCAGGCCGTGGACGTTCGTAAAGATCGAGACCGACTCTGGAATCGTAGGCTGGGGTGACTGCACGGAGTGGCAGGCTGCGTATTCAGTCGCCGCAACGGTAAACCAGCTTGGCGAGAACATGATCGGGAAAGACCCGATGGCGTCGGAGGCCGCCTGGTGGGAGAACGCCTCGTTCATGGTCCGCCAGCGCGGCGGCATCGCCTACAAAGCGCTGTCGGGGATCGACTCCGCTCTCTGGGACATCCGCGGCAAAGCGCTCGACGCTCCAGTATGGCAGCTGCTCGGCGGAAAGATGCGAGATGAACTACAGTTGTACTGGTCGCACTGCGGTTCAGATCGGGGCCGGTTCTCGAATGAGCTGGGAGTGCCAGAACTTTCAACCCTCGACGGGATCGGGGAGCTCGCTCAAGAGGTGCTCGCCCAGGGATTTACCGGGATCAAGACGAACATGCTGGCACTCGACGACCTGCCCACCCTGCCCCGGCGAAGGAACGGAATCGGAAATAGCGGACAGATCACCTACCAGCAGATCCAGAACGCGGTCAGCGTGATCGGCACGTTCAGAGAGGCGCTTGGCCCCGGAATTGGAATCGCACTCGACACCGCTCTTGGCTTCCGGCTCGGTGGGGCTATCAAACTTGCCCGGGCTCTCGAACCGTTCGACATGATGTGGCTGGAAACTGAGACGTGGGACCCGGGGTCATTACGCACTGTGAGAGAATCCACCACGACCACGATCTGCCACGGCGAGAGCCTGATGGGTCCGGAAGAATACCGCCCGTTCCTCGAATCTCACGCTCAGGACATCGTTATGCCCGACTTTGCCTGGAACGGGATCACGATGGGCAAGAAGATCTGTGACCTCGCCCATCTCTACGACACAGCGATCGCCCCTCATAACTGCCACTCCCCGATGAACACCCTGGTTTCTGCCAATATCTGCGCCGTGATCCCGAATTTCATGACCCTGGAGTTCATCAACGATGACGCCCCCTGGCGGGACGACCTCATGAGCCACCCGTTCGAGATCAACAACGGGCATCTCCAGGTTCATAACCGGCCCGGCCTGGGATCCGACCTGATCGAATCGGAACTTGAGAAACACCCATGGACCGGTGGAAACAACTGGTAGATCGGTCGCCACGACAGGCCAATATGAAGATCCCCGTTTACCAGGTCGACACGTTCACCGTTAAACCGTTCTCAGGAAATCCTGCGGCCGTATGTCCGCTCACCGCCTGGATCCCCGATGACGTGATGCAGGCGATCGCGGCCGAAATGAACCTGTCGGAAACCGCGTTTTTCGTTCCCGGGGCCGGTGATCGCGGCGAATACGACCTGAGATGGTTCACTCCCGCCGTTGAGGTCGATCTCTGCGGTCACGCCACGCTGGCCTCGGGTCACGTCATCCTCGATGAACTCGACCCGACTCTCGAACGGATCACATTCCACACGAGGAGCGGACCACTTGGGGTCAGCCGGCGAAACGACCTGTTTGAACTCGATTTTCCATCACATCCACCCAAACCTGCCAGCAGTCCAGAGGCCTTACCGGCAGTCTCTGCGGCCCTCGGCAATCAGCCGACCGAGATCCTACATGCGAACACCACGCTCGCCGTATTCGAAAACCAGGGCCAGGTAGCAGCGCTTGAACCGGATTTCGACGCCATCTCGAGGCTGCAGGAGCCATGGCTCATCGCTACCGCTCCGGCAGATAGCGATGAGTTCGATTTCGTGAGCCGTTTTTTCGCACCTACCGCCGAGGTTAACGAAGACCCGGTAACCGGCTTCGCCCACACCATACTCACGCCCTACTGGGCTGAGCGGCTGGATAAGACGCGCCTGACCGCCCGCCAGATCTCGAAGCGCGGCGGCACGCTGCACTGCGAACTGGCCGGTGATCGGGTGAAGATCGCGGGGCAAGTCGCCAGGGTCATGACGGGCGAACTGGATATTCAGTTCTAATCCCGTCCCCGTCCCTGTCCCTGTCCTGAACCGTGGGGACAGGCGATAATCTCACGGTAAGCATTCTCTGCAAACAGGCTACTCTCGCCAGGCCCAACTGTTCATGATCCGAACTCACTCCACGTTCCTGGATTCGCTACGCTCCGGTACCGTTCTCGCCGACGGTGGGATTGGCTCACTCATATTCCAGCTGACCGGTCGCCTGGCGTCAGCCGACTACGCGTACGAAATTTTGAATCTGCGGAACCGAGAACTTATCCAGGGGATTCACGCATCGAGCCTGACCGCGGGCGCCACGGTCCTGACCGCGAACACCTTCGCGGCGAATTCAGTTGAACTGGGTATCGCCGGGGTGGAAGACCAGGTTGCTGAGATCAACCAGGCGGCAGTGGCAATAGGGCGTGAAGCGATTACTGAGCACAGAGCCGAATTCCCGGACTCGGGATCGACGTACTTCGTAATCGGTTCGATCGGCCCCGGCGGGCACGCTACCGATGCCTACACAGAGCAGATCGATGCACTGATCGGCGCCGGCGTCGATGCCCTGCTACTCGAAACCTTCACAGATATCGAACTGGCAATGCAACTCGTCAGGTCGATATCAAGTCGAAGGGCCGCACCACCGGTCATCGTTCACGGAGCGCTCGATCCCGGAGTGGGCGAAACCCAGCAATGGCCTGTCGAGCCGACCGAGTTCATGGACCTCGCCGCAGAGGCCGGGGCGTCGGTGGCGGGGATCAACTGTGTTGCCCCGTGGGCCGCTGCCGCATTCGTGAACGAAGCGAAGATAGCCGCCGCAGTCGCCACGGGCGAAATTCTTCTGTCAGCGATGCCTAACGCCGGCGGATTTGAACGGATCGGTCACCGTTTCCTGGCCCGGGCGAACCCCGAATACATGGGCACACTCGTCCGTCAACTCGGCGACTCGGGAGCTTCACTCGTTGGTGGTTGTTGCGAAGTGCATCCCGAGCACATACGCGAGATGTCCGCCTATCTCAAATCTCGTACTCCCTCCGCAGAACCGCCCGCACCGGGTGCGCAAAGCTATTCGGGCAGTCAAGCGACCGGAAGGACAACACCGGGAACCGTGCGGGACCCGGACGATCCACGCCGCTCGAACGGCGAGTTCTCGCGAAAACTCTTCGCAGG